>DASXNY010000169.1:0-14588 GCA_036494715.1 Thermoleophilaceae bacterium | reverse complement strand
TCGCTGCCCCAGCCCTGCTTGAAATAGCGCAGGCCCTCGTGCCCCTCCTCGGTCCTGCCGAGATCGAGCCGGACCCGGCCGCTCGCGCACGCCGAGCGAACGCCCTCCCAGAGCACCGCGCTCGAACCGCGCAGGTCCATCAGCTCGGGCTCCGATGCCGAGAACTTGTAGACCACGGTCGCTCCGTCGTCGAGAAACAGCGCCGAGGCCACCGGGCGCGAGCCGAGGTAGGCGGACAGCACGTAGCCGTTTCCGGGCGCGATCATCTGCGTCCAGATCGCATCGAGAAACGCCCTCGGCTGCACGGGCACCCCCAGCTTTCGCCGCGTGGCGCAATGAAGCCGCCAGAAGCTCGCTCGGGCCGCGCCCAGATCCGGCTCGCGACGCACGACGAGCCCCTCGCGGGCGGCTCGCTTGACTGCTCGCCGCGTCCGTTCACGCAGCCGGCGGAAGACCTCGTTCTCATCGCTCGTCAGTGGAATTACGTGCCGGAACCCGCACGGCTGACGGTGGCCGAAAGTGCCGGGAAGCTCGCCCCGCAGCTCGATCGCCTTCATGCCGCTCGCCAGCCGCCGGCGGTCGAGCTCCGCGGCGAACGCCTCGGCTGCGGTCGCGTCGATCGCGAGCGGCGGGCACGCATCTGTGAAGGGAAGCGACACCCAGCGGCGCCCCCGCAGGCGTCCGCCCACGTGCACGCCGGGGCTGGCGGCGCGAATCGTGCCGTCGTCCTCGAGCAGGCAAAGGACGCTGGGCTCGAAGCGGTAGCACGTCGCGATCGCCTCGGTCCAAGCGGGCAGGTGAAAGGGCGTCGCCCCTTCCTGCGTATTCAAGAAGGCGGCGTAGCGCTCGTCGCGGATCCCGATCTCCGCGAGGTGGGAGATCGCGGCGCGCCTCGCGTTCATGAAAGCCATCCTCACTTCGACGGATTCACCTCCCGCTGCCGCGCCCGCGGTCATTGCGTCGAGGGACCCGCTCCTGCGCCTGCTCGCCCCGGAGGCGACGCACGTCCTCGACGAGGCCTCGCGCGCGGAGCTGGCCGAGGCCTACGACCGGCTGGTGATGGAGCGCTTCGGCGCGGCTGGGCCTCCGGCCTGGGCGCTCGCCGCGTTCTACCGGCTGCGCTCCGCGATCCCACGCCGCGCCCAGCTCGCGCTCCGTCGCGGCCTCATCAGGCACCAGCACGTACCCGAGCGACCGCGCTGGCCGTACGACGAGTCCGTGCGCCAGCTGCTTGCCGCGCTCGCGGCGTGCCTTGTCGCACCGGGCGAGAGCATCCGCTTTCGCTGGTTCTGGCCGTACGGCGCCCGCGCGGCGCTCACGCTCACGCACGACGTGGAGTCCGAGGCCGGCTTGAGGAATGCGTTGCGCATCGCCGAGCTCGAGGCCGCACGCGGCTTTCGCTCGTCGTTCAACGTGGTGAAGTCCTGGTACCCGATCGATCACGGCGTGCTCCGCGAGCTCGTCGCGCGTGGCTTCGAGATCGGCGTGCACGGCGTCCGGCACGACCGCTCTCTGTTCTCCAGTCGTGCGGAGTTCGAGTCGCAGCAGCCGCTGCTCCGCGAGGCGGCGAAGGCGTTCGGCGCGGTCGGCTTCCGCTCGCCGGCCACCTACCGCGTGCCCGACTGGCTCGCGGAGCTGCCGTTCCGATACGACTGCACCGTGCCGCTCAGCGACCCTTACGAGCCTCAGCCCGGCGGCTGCTGCTCGCCGTGGCCGTACTTCATCGGCGACGTGGTGGAGTTGCCGTGGACGCTCACACAGGACCACACACTGTTTACGCTCCTGCGCCGCCGCGACATACAGGTGTGGCTCGGACAGGTGGAGCGCCTGCGCGATGCGGCGGGGCTCATACAGGTCCTGACTCACCCCGATCCCGGCTATCTCGGCGAGCCCTGGAACGAGCGCCTGTACGCAACCTTCCTCGATCTGATGGCCGAATACGCGGATGTCTGGAGCGCGCTCCCGCGCGACATCGCCCGCTGGTGGCGGCGGCGCGACGCCGCGGAGGCGTGGAGCGAGGACGACGGCTATGGCAGCGCCACGCTCAACGCCGAGGGGCGGCTGCTGTTCGAGGGCCCGGCGTGACGCGCTCGCCCCGCCCGCGCGTGACGATGCTGCTCGAGAACGACCTCTTCCCGCAGGACGTCCGGGTCCGCGATGAGGCCGACAGCCTCGTTGCCGCTGGTTACGACGTGCATGTGATCGCCCCGCGCGGCCCGGGCCAGCGGCGGGGCGAGGAGCTGGCCGGCGTGACCGTCGAGCGCTACTGGCTGCCGATGGCGGAAGGCGGCGGCAGCGGCGGGCTGCTGGTGGAGTACGCCGTGGCGCACGCCCAGTTGCTCCTGCGCGGCCTGCGCGCGCTGTTGGGCGGTACGCACTTCCTGCACGCGCACAACCCGCCGGACACGCTCTTCCCGCTCGCGCTGGTGGCCCGGCGCGTGCGCCGGCGCTTCATCTTCGACGAGCACGATCTCTTTCCGAGCCTGTTCGAGCAACGGTTCGGGCGCGGCCCACTCTGGCGCGTCGCGGCGTTCGCGAACCGCACGATGATCCGGAACGCCGACGTCGTGCTGGTGACCAACCGGACCCACCTGGAGGAAGCGCGCCGTACACCTCCACGGCTCGCCACGCGACTCGCGCTGGTCCGCAACGGGCCGCGCGAGTCCAGCCTGACGGCGGCGCGGGCGGCGCTCAGGCCTGGCCGTCTGGCCGACCCGCGGCTGCTGTACGTCGGCGCGCTCGAGCCGCAGGACGGCGTGCGGCTGCTACCCGAGTTGCTCGAGCGGCTGATCGCCGACCACGACCTTGCGGATGCCCGGCTCACGATCGCCGGATGGGGCAGCGAGCTCGAGCCCCTCCGCTCCGACTTCCGCGCCCGCGGCCTGCTCGATCGAGTTCGGCTCCTGGGCAGAACGCCCCACGACGAGGTTCTGCGGCTGATCGCCGGCGCGGACATCTGCCTCGACCCGGCGCCCTGCACACCGTTCAACCACGGCACGACCATGGTCAAGATCTCCGAGTACCTGGCGTTCGGGCGACCGACGGTCGCCTATGGCCTGCGCGAGACCATCGAGACGGCGGCCGGCGCGGTGAGCCTCGTCGCCTGCGACAACGAGGGCGCGTTCGTGCGACGAGTGGCGGAGCTTGCCGAGTCGGAGGAGGCACGCGCCGACCTGGAGCGCCGGGCGCTCGCGCGCGCGCCCGCGCTGGTCTGGGAACGCCAGGCCGCCCGCATGGTCGAGGCCTACGACGCCGTTGCCCGCGGCGATGGGGCGCAGCTCCGGAGGTAAGCGCTCAGCGAGTGAGCGGGCCACGTGAGCTGCGCGGAGCGATGTTGCTCGAGGGGGCGCGCTCGCCCGTGCGCTCCTGATCGACGAGCTCCTGCTCGATCGCGTTGATGCGCCGCTGTGCGCGGGCGGCGAGTCGCCGCAGGCCGAGGTGCCGCGCGAGCATGTCGAGTGCGACCACGGACGAGCCGAAGGTGTCCGCCCGCGCCCTGACCCGCCGCAGCCGCGCCCTGTCCAGGAGAAGCCGATGCCTCAAGCGGCCGACCCTCGGGAGCGGATAACCGCTCGGCGCGTAGCCGCGGCTTTCAAACAGACCGGCGGTCCGCAGCTCCACGAGGGCGACGTCGCGCGGCGGGAGTTTCGTCCTCCACTGAGCGATCAGCCCGGCATCCGGCGGCGGGTACTGGGGCGCGTCGAGCGGGTAGTCGAGCATCCTCGGCGAGTAGGCAACCGCGAGGAAGCGGCAGAGCCGGCCGAGCACCGCCTCCGTGTCGGCCACGAGCTCCTCGTAGCGGAGCTCGAAGGCCAGTCCGGCGCTCAGATGCCCGCGGAGCGACTCCCAGCAATGCTCGGCGTCGAGCCAGAACTCGGCGCCCTGGTACACGCTCCCAGCCCAGCCCTTCTGCACTACCGAGCGCGCGACGTCACGCGGATCCCTGACCAGGTGGACGTAGCGGGCGTCCGGCCAGAGGAAGCGCAGCCGGTCGAAGTCGCGATGCACCGTGGCGCCGACGAGCGGCTTCCCGCCGGAGGCGGCCTGCTTCTGGCGCAGGAAGTCGTCCACCAGCTCGGGATACCCGACCGCCGGGTCGATCGAGTAGTCCACCCCGCGGACCGTGGCCAGCCAATCGAGATAGTCGGGCAGAGCCGGCGGCTCGCCTGTGTCGGACACCTTGGTGACCACGAAGTCGAACTCCTTTTCGAACGCGATCTGCGGGTGATGATCGAGCATGAGTCGCAGGAGGGTGGTTCCGGAGCGCTCCGAGCCGACGAGGAACACCGGTCGCTCGATCATGTGAGGGACCTCACCCGGCGCAACGTCGCCACGAGCTCGGAGCGGTTGAACGCGAGGCTGAGAGCCAGGTACGCGGCGCCCGCGAGTGTGGCCGTGGCGATCCCCTCGACGAGCTGATTGGAGAGCGGTGCCCCGAGCGCGTCAGCCAGCACGGCGCACGCCACCGCTACAGCCACGGGCACGATGATGATCCGCTCGACCGCTACTCCCGCGCGCCACAGCGCCCGCGAGAAGATCAGGGCCTCGGTCCAGGAAGCCAGCATCCAGGCGATCCCGACGGCGGCGATACCCAGCGGCTTCAGCAGGACCGCCGTCAGTACGACCCAGATCGCCCCGTCGACGATCGTCGCTATCAGGGGTGTGCGCACGTCCCGTTCCGAGTAGAGGTAGCCGGCGGCGGCGACGGAGATGGGACCGGCAACGAGCAGCCCCGCGCTGGCCCAGGGCAGCGGCGCCGCGGCGGGCCCCCAGTTTTCGCCGAACAGCGCCGGCACGAGCGAATGGGCCGAGGCCGCGAGCGGCGCGAGCACAGCGCCGGAGACGAGGGCGGTCACTCCGGCGAAGCGCTCAACGGTGAGCCTCGTGTCCTCGCCGTGCGCGCGCAGCCGCGCCATCGTCGGGTACGAGACCCGCCAGAGCGCCTGGAACGTCCAGAACGGAACCTGCATGAGACGGTTGGCGATCGACCAGTAGCCGAGCATCCGCGGTCCGCCGAGCGCAACCACGACCAGGTTCACACCCTCGTCCCTGGCCAGGGCGACGAGGCCGACGGCCTGGAAGCCGATGCCGAACCCGAGCATGTTGCGCAGCGTGCCGCGCTTCAGCCGCGGCGCGATCAGCGCCAGGGGAGACGCCTTCGTCATCAGCGCGGATCCCGCGAGGGCGCGGATGACCGTGGCCGACGCGACCCCCCACACGCCCCAGCCCAGCTCCACCGCACCGATCGCCCAGCCGTAGTAGACCAGCGACTCCGTGAACTCGATCGAGGCGATCGGCCGGTACTGAAGCGAGCGCTCGAGCGCGATGGCGTGCGGCGCCCGCAGTGCCAGCAGGGGGAGCGAGCACGCCATTACCGCGGTGACCGCGCCGGTCGTACCGGTCTGCGAACCCACGATCACTAGACCGAGCGCGATCGTGCTCGCGAGGATGAGCTGGAAGGCGAGCAGCGAGCGCAGCTCGTCGATGGAGGGCTCGGCCGCCCGGCGGATCAGCGACGCGCCCAGGCCGCCGTCGGCAAAGAAGTTTCCGATAGTGATGAGCGTGGTGCCGAAGGCCACGATGCCGAGCGTCGTCGGCGAGAGCAGGTGCGCGAGCACGAGCGTTCCGCCGAAGCCCACGAGCTGACCGGCCCCCGCGCGGACGGTCAGCAGCACCGCGCCGAGCGCCCCGCGGTCCCGAATCGTGGATGGGCTTTCCGTCCCGGCCGGCTCCACTCGCATGCCGTTCGTGCTCAGCGGCGGAGCACCGTCAGGACGCTCCGGCGAACCTCGTCGTCAGAAGCGAGCAGCGCCGCCGCGGCCTGGCGGCGCGACCTCACTCCCAGCTGGCGGAACACCGACGACAGGTGCGCTTTGACCGTTCCCTCCGCCAGGGACAGCCGCTCGGCGATCTGCGCGTTCGTCCAACCGGCTGCCACGAAGGCCACGATCTGCCGGTCGCGCTGCGACAGCGGCGGCGGCTCGATGGCCTCGCGCAGCGGACGCGGCACCGAGAGCTGCCCGAGCGAGGCGGAGCGCACGGCCACCGCCAGCACGTCCTGCAGCTCGTGCTCGAGCACGAGGGCGTCGGCGCCGGCGGCCAGGAGGCGTCGCGTCTCTCCCCTGGTGGCCGACGGCAGCACCACCACGATCCCGAAGTCGGCTGCCCGCCGTCTCGCCGCTTGCACCACGGGCTCGAGCTCCAGGCCCTCGCCGAGGATCAGAACGACGTCGGTGGCCGGATCGAGGCGCTCGGCCGCGGCGGGCCCCGCGCCCAGGTGAGCGGCCTCGAAGTTCGGGTCAGCCTGCTCGAGGACGGCGAGCGCCGCCCAGGCCGCCGCCTCGCTGGAGGCAATCGACGCGAGCGCGAGCGCCGCCGCCTGCCTACCGGACCAATCACGCGATGCGACGCTGGCCATGGGCACTATGCCGCCCGGCCGGCAGCGGAGCTGCGCGTGGCGGGGGTCGATCCCAGCGAGATGAGCGAGCGGACCGCCGCGAGCCGCGCGCGGTGATGGCAGGTGTTGACGGCGGCCCGGCTCTTGCCCAGACGCTCTGCCACCTCCTGTGGCGTGAGTCCGACGACCTCCCGCAGCAGCAGGACATCGCGCTGGGCACTGCTCAGCGACAGGAAGGTGTCGTGCAGCGAGCGCCGGCTGTCAGGGTCGGAGGCCGCCGTCTCATCCGGCGCCTCGACCGGGTCGCTCAGCAGCGTGAGCCTGTGCTTGCGAAGGTGGTCGACCGCCGCGTTGTGGGCCATCCGCAGGATCCAGGCGGAGAAATCAGCCCGGCGCGGGTCGTACTTGTCGAGCGACGTCGCCAGCTTGAGGAACACCTGCTGGGTGACGTCCTGCGCGTCGTAGTCGTTGCGCAGAATGCGCCGGACGTAGGCGAAAACGCCGGGGGCGTATTGCCTGTACAGATAGCCGAGCGCGTCCGCGTCGCCCCGGCGCGCCCTTCGCACCGCCCTGACCGCGCGCTCGCGCTGCAGGTGCGGGCTCGTCGCTGCCGGCATCCGCGCGGATCGGCTGAAGAGCGGCGCAACGGCGGCGTGACCCCGGTCAGCGGCGGAAGTCCTCCCACGTCTTGCCATCTAAGCCTCCCTGTAGTCACTCCGTAACCACGTCATCCCCCGGCCCTCCGTGTTCGCACAGGTTCCGCAATCGCAGTTGGACGGGTTTTTGACCCATGTTTGGTCAGCATTTGGAGCGGCCACGTTTCGCCCACGTCACCGGTTCGAGCGGGCGAAGATCCTCCGCGCGCATCGGGGCGCGTCAGCAGGGGGCGAGCCGATGCGTTGATCCTGTATGGGTCCGACGCGCGGGGTAATTCTCTCGGCCGATGGGGAGGGCGGCGGTGCCTGGCCGCTGCGGCCGCTGCGGCGTGAGCTCGCGCCGGTGGCCAACTCGCCGCTGATCGCCCTCCAGGTTCGGGGGCTACGCGATGCGGGGATTCGCGAGATCGCAATCGCCAGCGATGCCGCGCTCGCGGGCGCCGCCAGAGAAGCGGTCGACGAGGCCGCGCTCGGGGTGGACCTGATCCACATCGCTCCCCCGGCGGACGGTGGGCCGCTTGGGCGTCTGCTCGCCGCCGAGTCGTTCGCCGGCGAGGCGCCGCTCGTCGTCGAGTTCGCCGGCAGCCTCACGCAGCACGACCTCCACCGGAGCGTGGACCTGCTCACGCGCAAGCGGCTCGGCGCGCTCGTGGTCGTGGCAAGCGCGTGCAGCCGCGCACCACAGCTCACTCGGCTCACGCCCGCTGACACCCAGTCGGCGCCCTTGTCCGGGTTCCCCGAGGCGAGCCTCGCCGGCGCCAACAGCTTCGTCTTCAGCTGCGACATCTTCGACGCCGCGCGAGCGGCCCTCGAGGCACGGGACGGCGAGCCGCTGGACCTCACCGACGCGGTGGAGGTGCTGGCGGAGACGCCCGGTCGCGTCCAGGCGATCTTCCCAAGCGGCTGGTCGCGGCGCCTCGACGGAGTCGAGGACCTGCTCGAGCTCAACCGGCTCGTGCTTCAGCGGATCCGGCCCGAGCCGGCGCACGCCGAGTTCGCCGGCAGCCGGGTGATGGGCCCAGTCGTGATCGATGAGACCTCCACGATCGAGAGCTGCGTCCTGAACGGTCCGCTCGCGATCGCGGCGCGCGCCCACATCGCGGACTCCTACGTCGGCCCCTACACCGCCATCGGCACGGGTGCGAAGATCGACGGCGCCGAGATCGAGCGCTCGGTGGTCCTGCCAGAAGCCTCGATCAGCCCAGTCGGCTTCCGCATCGAGGGCAGCGTGATCGGCGCGAGCGCGCGCGTGAGCCGAGAGCTGGCGCCACCCCGGGCGCTCCAGCTCTGGATCGGCCAGGACGCGCACGTGTCGCTCGGCTAGGTCAGTTCCGCCGATTACCTATCGCGTGATGCGTAAGACCTCTCAGGCGGGGTCACGGCGACCGTAGCTTCGATCGACATCTCAATCCCGTCCCAAAGGAAACGACCATGACTCGAACAAGGTTCCCGCGACTTCTCGGCGGCGCGGCTGCCGTTGCGCTGAGCGCGGCGACGATCGCTGCCTGCGGCGGCGGAGGCAGCTCAACAACAGCGGCCTCGAAGCCCAAGGCCCCGGACGGAAGCGCCGCGACATTCGGCGTGGTCAGCAACTCCGGGCTCGGCAAGATCCTCGTTGACTCGAAGGGCCTGACCCTCTATCTGTTCAAGAAGGACACGGGCACGAAGAGCACCTGCACCGGTGCATGCGCGACCAACTGGCCGCCGCTCCGCACGGGCGGCAAGCCGCTGGCCGGGACCGGGCTGAGCGCCTCGAAGGTTGGGACCACAGGGCGCCCCGGGGGCAAGCCGCAGGTCACCTACAACGGGCACCCGCTCTATCTCTTCGAGGGCGATTCAGCGCCCGGTCAGACCCACGGCCAAGGCATCTCAGCGTTCGGCGCTCCGTGGTTCGCGGTCTCGCCGGCCGGCAACCAGGTCAATGGCACGGGCTCAGGCTCTGGCGGGGCGGGTGGTTACTAGCCGTCCACAGTTAGGCGCGCGCTGAACACTGGTGCCCGAATCACCGGGATCCGGTGACGACTGCTCACCGGCCGGGCGGCAAAACTGGTGGTGGCCCGCCTCCCGGCGGGAAATTCAGCAGCGGGTTGACACGGGCGAGCGGGCCTGGAGCGCTGCCAAACCAACCCAACCGAAGGAGATCCCCCGTGAGCACCGAGCAGCGAGAGAACCTCGACGCAATCCTGCGACAGGCAGCCTTCCCGGTCGACAGCGACGTCGACGAGCAACGGCGGCTGCTCCGAGAGTTGACATCCGCGCAGCCGCTGCCCGCCGATGTGACCGTGACCGCAGCCGCGCTGGGTGCCATCCCGACCGCGGAGATAACAATCGACGGGATCGAAGCTCGCCATGTTGTCCTCTACTTCCACGGCGGCGTGTACGTGATGGGGGACGCCGCGTCCGCCGCTGGCCTGGCGTCGCAGGTCGGCCGGCGGACGCGGGCCAAGGTCATCTCCGTCGACTACCGGCTCGCCCCCGAGCATCCGTATCCGGCGGCGATCGACGACGCTCTTGCCGCCTATGAAGCCCTCCTGGACAACGGCATCGCCCCTTCGGACATCGTCTTCGCGGGAGAGTCCGCCGGCGGCGGGCTCGCCGTCGCCACCATGGTCAACGCCCGCGATCACGGGCTGCCCTTGCCAGCCGCGGCCTTCGTCATGTCACCGTATGTCGACCTCACGCTGGTCGGGACGACCATGGAAACCAAGCGCGAGGTCGATCCTCTGATGAGCCTAGACCGCCTCCAAGCCCGAATCACCGACTACACGGCGGGACAAGACGCCGCTCTTGGCCTCATCAGCCCGATCTTCGCCGATCTGTCCGGACTGCCGCCCCTGATCATCCAGGCCGGAAGCCACGAGGTTCTCCTCGACGACGCCGTCCGTCTCGCGCAACAAGCCGCCACCGCCGACGTCGAGGTCACTCTCGACATCACCCCTGGGGTGCCGCACGTCTTCCAAAACTTCTCTCCGATGCTCGACGAAGCGGGCGCTGCACTGGACAGAGCCGGACAGCTCCTGTCGGCGCATCTCGCCGGCGCACAACGCGTCACCGCATAGCCGCGAAGTAGCCTGACACGGGGACTGCGTGATGCTTGCGACAGGAGGCTGAGCGATGAATAAGCCGGTGTTGTTTTGCTACGACGGATCGGACGGCTCAAGAACGGCGCTGGCTGCCGCAGTCGAGCTGATCAAGCCCGCCGACGCGGTGGTATTGGTCGTGTGGACGCCGGCAACGGTGCAGTTGGCCCGAGCCGGCTCGTTCGTAGTCGCCGTACCGAACGAGGGCGAGATCGACGAGCAGGAGGCGGCTTTCGCGCGACAAATCGCCGAAGAGGGCGCCGCTGGTGCCCGCAAGCGCGGCTACAACGCCTCGGCACGAATCGCGCAAGCCACCGAGTCGGTGGCCAGGACGATCGATGAGGTCGCCCAGGAGATTGACGCCGGACTGGTTGTCTGCGGCCAACGTGGCCGGGGCGCCATCGGCAGCGCCCTCCTCGGTAGCGTCTCCCACGCCCTCGCGGCACACACCAAACGGCCCGTGCTCATCGCCCCGCAGCACCCGTCGTAGCGCCGAGCCCCTATGGGGCGCCGTCCGCGGCCTCGAAGTGGTGGCAGTTGCCGATCGCGTTACGGGCGAGCGCAGCCCTGACGGTGGGCACGCGAGACTTGGCGCGGCCGGGGAGGATCACCAGCGCCAGGAGGAAGCCGACCACGAAGATTCCGACCGACCACCAGAAGGCCGCGGTGTAGCCGTGGACTGCCGCCGCGTTAGCCAGGCCGGGGGTGCCGAGGTGACTGGCGGTGTAGCTGGCGACGGCGCTGGCGAAGATCGTGCTCAGCAGGGAGGTGCCGACCGAGCCGCCGACCTGCTGGGAGGTGTTGACCATCGCCGAGGCGATTCCCGCTTCGCTCCCCTCGACACCCAGAGTCGCGGTCGAGAACGAAGGCGCGAAGATGCAGCCCATCCCGACGCCGAGGACGAGCAGACCGGGAAGGACACCGCCGGCGTAGCTGGAGCCGGGCGTCAGGCGCGTGAACAGGAACATCCCGATCGCCCCGAGCGCCATGCCGGCCAGTACCGGCGGCTTGACCCCGGTGCGTTGGATCACGCGGGTCTGCACGGTGGTCGAGGTGACCACCAGAACGCCGGTCAGCGGGAGGAACGCCAGTCCGGTGGTGAGCGGCGAAAGGCCGAGCTGCTGCTGCAGGAAGTAGGTGAGAAACAGGAATACGGCAAAGATGCCCGCGCCGGTCAGCGCGAGGGTGGTGTAGGCGCCGCCGCGGGCCCGGTCCCAGACGATGTGCAGGGGCAGCAGCGGATGCTTCGCTCGGCGCTCGATCAGCACGAAGGCCGTCAGGAGCACGGGGCTGGCGATGAGCGCCACGATCGTGGCTGTGGCAGTCCAGGAGTGGGTCTCGGCATTGGAGAACCCGTAGACCAGCGCGAACAGGCCCAGCGCCGAGGTGAGAACCCCCGGTATGTCGATCGGCTCCCGCTCGGGAGCACGGTGGTTGACGAGCAGCCGTAGCGCGAAGATCGCGGTCGGGATGGCGATCACAAGGTTGACGTAAAGGCACCAGCGCCAGGACAAGACTTGGGTGAGCGCGCCGCCGAGTATCAACCCGAGCGAGGCCCCGCCGCCGGCGATCGCCCCGAAGATCCCGAACGCCTTGTTGCGGTCGGGGCTCCCCGCGAACGTCACCGTCAGCAAGCCCAGCGCCGAGGGTGCGAGCAGCGCGCCGAATGCCCCCTGGAGCGTTCGGGCGACCACGAGCACGCCGAAGGACTGGGCCAGACCGCCAATCGCCGAGGCGATCGAGAACCCGATCAGGCCGGCGATCAGGGTCCACTTGCGCCCGAACAGATCACCGAGCTTGCCCCCCAGCAGCAGGAGGCTGCCGAACGCCAGCGCATAGGCGGTGACGATCCACTGCCGGCTGTCCGTGGAGAAATGCAGCGCGTTCTGGGCCGAGGGCAGGGCGATGTTCACGATCGTCGCGTCGAGCACCACCATCAGCTGCGCGACGCTGAGCAGGGCCAAGACCGCCCATCGATTCGGTTCGCCATCCGTCGAGGCCACGGCCGGGCCGCCTCCGACCGCCACGACATCGGCGGGGACGTCGGATCCGCCGGCGCTTTCGATGTTCCTTGTCATGGTCCACTCCTAGGAAGGTCGGATTGGCGTCGCGGCTCTTGCTCAGCCGAACTACTTTCGCAGCGAATCGGGTGACCCGTCGTCGCCGGATCCAGGTGAGCCAAGCTCAGGGCCTGCTTGCTTGCCTCGTCGCATCGAAGCGAATCACAGGAATCTCGCGAGGACGCCTCACCAAGTCGGGAGCGTTCCCTGCGACCATTCATCCGTACCGTGTGATGAGGGATGACCCGCCCGTCGAGGCCCCTGGTCAGTTTCGGAGAGTGAGTGATGGGTGATTCGGCTGTCCATGTCGAGGGTGTGGTCAAGCGCTTTGGGGCGACCACGGCGCTTGCCGGGGTCGACCTGGATGTGGAAGAGGCCACGGTCTTTGGGCTGTTGGGACCGAACGGCGCGGGTAAGACGACTCTCGTCCGGGTGCTGGCCACGCTGCTGGCTCCGGACGCTGGGCGCGCCGAGGTGTTTGGCCGCGACGTCGTTCGCGAGGCCGCGGGGGTGCGGGAGTTGCTGGGGCTGGCCGGCCAGTTCGCGGCGGTCGACGAGATGCTGACCGGCCGGGAGAATCTCCAGATGTTCGGGCGCTTATTCGACCTGTCGGCGGCGGATGCTCGGCGGCGGGCCGACGAGCTGCTCGAGCGCTTCGACCTGGCTGATGCCGCCGACCGCGCAGCGCGCACGTACTCCGGAGGGATGCGACGACGTCTCGACCTCGCATCGAGCCTGCTGACCCGCCCGCGCGTCCTGTTCTTGGACGAGCCCACAACCGGGCTGGATCCCCGCAGCCGCAATGAGATCTGGTCGGTCGTGCGCGAGCTCGTCCGCGAGGGGACGACGCTTCTGCTCACGACCCAGTACCTCGAGGAGGCGGATCAGCTCGCCGAGCAGATCGCCGTGATCGACCACGGTCGGGTGATCGCGCAGGGCACGGGGAGCGAGCTCAAGGACCGGGTCGGTGGGCAGATCCTGGAGGTCGAGTTAGTGCGCGCGGCGGAACGGGACACTGCACGGGCGGCGCTGGCCGGGATTGGTT
Organism: Thermoleophilaceae bacterium; assembly: GCA_036494715.1. Taxonomy (GTDB): domain Bacteria; phylum Actinomycetota; class Thermoleophilia; order Solirubrobacterales; family Thermoleophilaceae; genus JAICJR01. Next base: position 1,350 of record DASXNY010000169.1, on the reverse strand, counting down.
GCGGTGAGCCGGAGCCTGGGGAGCGCCTCGCCCAGCTGACGCTTCCAGCGCCGCGGGATGGACTCGAGATGATCGAGGATGCGGCCTCGGCGCTACGCAAGGCGGAAATCGCGGTGAGCGATCTCGGGCTGCGCCGGCCGACGCTCGACGACGTGTTTCTGCAGCTCACCGGCGCGCCGAGCGAGAACGGAACGGGGACTGAAGTCGCGACCCGTGACGGGCAGCCTGATCGGACCGGCCTTGGCGTTCGTGTTGCTCGCGCCCGTGCGGCCCTGCGCCCGGTCACGAGGCGACCGTCTCGGCGGCGGCGCATCTCGGCGCAGGAGCTGCGCGCGGACATCACCGACGCATGGGTGGTCAGCGGGCGCAACCTGCGCCACTTCGTCCGCCAACCGGATCTGCTGGTGTTCTCGACGATCCAGCCGATCATGTTCGTGCTGCTGTTCACATACGTGTTCGGCGGCGCGATCAGTCACTCGCTGCCCCCCGGCGTGAGCTACATCGACTACCTGTTGCCGGGCATCCTCGTTCAGTCGGTGACGTTCCGGGCGAGCATGACCGCGATCGGCCTGTCCGATGACCTGAAGCTCGGCGTGATCGACCGCTTCCGCTCGATGCCGATGGCACGGTCCGCCGTGCTCATCGGCCGCACCGTGGCCGACCTGGTCCGCAACCTGCTGATCGTCGTGCTGATGATCGTCGTCGGCTACATCATCGGCTTCCGCTTCCAGGCCGGCGTCGCACAGGCCATCGCGTGTATAGCGCTTGTCAGCGGCTTCGGTCTCGCGCTGAGCTGGATCTTTGCCTTCGTCGCGCTGACAGTGCGCAGCGCCGAAGCCGCCCAATCGGCTGGCTTCGTGATCCTGTTTCCGCTCGTCTTCGCGAGCTCCGTGTTCGTGCCCGTCTCGAGCATGCCGAGCTGGCTGCAGCCGTTCGCGAAGGCGAGCCCGGTCACCCTGACCGCGAACGCAGCGCGCTCCCTGGCTCTCGTCCCCGGAACACCATCCTCCCTCGGCGGCGCCATCGCCTGGATCGCCGGCCTCCTGGCCGTATTCATCCCACTCTCCGTGTGGCGTTACCGGCGCATGACCTGACGCGCCGAGAGGTAGATGGCGAGGGCCGGAATCGGACTGATGCGAGCGGAGACGAGCGATGTCGCCGGTTCGATCAGCAACGGCGGCGGTAGATGGCGAGGGCCAGAATCGAACTGGCGACACCACGATTTTCAGTCGTGTGCTCTACCAACTGAGCTACCTCGCCGCGCCCGGGGATGGTAGCGGGGCGTTCTCGTTAGTCTGGGCCACATGAGCGAGCTAATCCATACCTGCTACCGGATCGGCGAGATCGATC
>DASXNY010000168.1:0-25851 GCA_036494715.1 Thermoleophilaceae bacterium | reverse complement strand
GGTTCGAGGTTGCGCTCGGCGGGGCGGAAGGTGGTGCAGGGTTCCTGCAGCCTCAGCGCGCACAGCATGTTCTCGTGGAAGTAGCAGTCCTTGCAGGTCACGCGCTTCGCCATCGTCCCCTCAGCCCCCTGAGTCTTGTCGCGTCTGTCGAGTCCCGGTGCGTCGTGGCCCATCTTTAATCACTTCGCCCCCCTCGTGTGGGTCGCTTCTCGCAAATGCCGCGCTTTTCTCCTCCCTGGAATTTGCAGGTTTTTGGCCGCCCCTGCGGGAATGCCCCGCTGTTTGCGTAGGTTTCACAGATGCCCGAACTGGTGACCGGCGCGACCGGATACGTCGGCGGCCGCCTGATCGAGCGGCTGCTGCGCGAGGGACGTCCCGTGCGGGCGCTGGCGCGCAGCCCGTCGCTGCTCGAGGCGCCGCGGGAGGTCGAGGCGGTGAAGGGCGACGTGGTGTCCGGCCGCGGCCTCGGGCGCGCGCTCGACGGCGTCTCGACGGCCTACTACCTGGTGCACTCGATGGAGCCGGCGGCGGGCGCGGACGGCGACTTCGCGAGCCGCGACCGCAGCGCCGCGGAGAACTTCGCGCGCGCGGCGACGGCGGCGGGAGTCGAGCGCGTGGTCTATTTGGGCGGGATCGTGCCGGAGGAGGCGGGCGAGCTGTCGCCGCACCTCGCTTCGCGCCTCGAGGTCGAGCGCATCCTGCTCGATGCGCTGCCGCGCTCGACGGCGTTCCGCGCCTCGATCCTGGTTGGCGCGCGCTCGGCGTCCTTCCGCATCCTGGTCCGCCTCGTCGAGCGGTTGCGCGTGTTGCCCTTTCCGGCCTGGCGCGACCACCGCACCCGGCCGATCGACGAACGCGACGCGATCGAGTACCTCGCGCGCACCCCCTTCACCCCCGCCGTGGAAGGAAAGTCGCTCGACATCGGTGGTCCCGACCTGATGAGCTACGGCCAGATGATCGAGCGCATCGCCGATCTGATGGGGGTCGGGCGCACGCCGCTCCGCCTCGGTGCGTCCTCCACCCCGCTCGCGAGCGCGGTGGTGAGCGCGATCGTCGACCAGCCGGTCGAGCTCGTCCGGCCGCTCATGTACTCCTTGGGGCGTGACCTCTTGCCGAGGGACGACGAGGCACGCAGTCTGTTCGCGTTCCGCATCCACTCGTTCGACCGCGCCGTGGAGCACGCGCTCGCTGACTGGGAGCGGCGCGAGGAGCTCGCTGCCCGATGAGGGTGGAGCGCTCGATCGAGCTCGACGTGCCGCCGGAGCGGGTGTACGACCTGGTGATGGACCCGCAGCGTCTCGAGGACTGGGTTACGATCCACGCCGGGCTCAAGGACGCGCCCAGCGGCGAGCTGCGGAAAGGCTCCGAGCTCGTCCAGTCGCTGAAGCTTGCCGGCCGCCGGTTCGACGTCCATTGGGAGGTCGTTCAGGCGGAAAAACCGAAGCGAGTCGTGTGGGAGGGCAAAGGACCCGTGCACTCGCGCGCGAAAGTTGTCTACGACCTCGATCCGGATGGAGATGGGAAGACGTGCTTCTCGTACACGAACGAGTACTCGATGCCGGGGGGTCCTCTTGGCCGGATCGCGGCGGGTGCGCTGAAGCACACCGCCGAGCGCGAGTCGGAGCGAACGCTCCAGCAGCTCAAGCGAATCATCGAGGGATAACGCGTTTGCCCGCTACCACCCTGGGGGTATGGAGGTCATCAGATGGCTGAGGATCGCTGGTCGCCGTTTGCTCGCCCGCCGTGGCGCGACTGCCGTGCGGCCGCCGAGGCCGTCCTCCGAGCCCTGGACCTCGAGCAGTGCGCGCTCGACGAGCTCACCCAGGAGCGCTACGTCGACGTCCGTGGCCGCAACCCGCACATCGGGCTTCCCCGTGACACCACCATTGAACGCGCCTGTGGCTCGTGGACGAGCGCGATCGAGCAGGCAGCCGCACTGGCGTGCAGCGCGCTGCGCCTTCAGTTCGTAGCTGACTAGTCCGGGCTACAAGCTCGCCATCGCGTCCACCAGCTCCTTCACGGCGCCGGCGGACTTCTCCAGTTGCTGCTTCTCGTCGTCGTCCAGGTCGATCTCGATGATCTCCTCGACGCCCTCCTTGCCGAGACGCACCGGCACGCCGACGAACAGCCCGTCGACGCCGAACTCGCCCTGGCAGAGCGCCGCGCACGGGAGCACGCGCTTCTGGTCGTAGACGATCGAGTCGCACATCTCGGCCACGGCGGCGGCGGGCGCGTAGAAGGCCGAGCCCTTCTGCAGCAGCTTCACGACCTCGGCGCCGCCATCGCGGGTGCGCTGCACGATCTCCTCGATGCGGCTGTCCGAGATCTTCTGGCGGATCGGCACGCCGGCAACGTTGGAGTAGCTCACCACGGGCACCATCGTGTCGCCGTGACCGCCGAGCACGAAGCCCGTCACGTCGCGCACGGACACGCCGAGCTCCCAGGCGAGGAAGGTGCGGAAGCGCGCCGAGTCGAGCACGCCCGCCATGCCGATCACGCGCTGGCGCGGGAACTGGGTGACGTCCGCGGCCACGTGACACATCGCGTCGAGCGGGTTGGTCACCACGATCACGATCGCGTCGGGCGAGCGGTCGGCCACCTGCTGCGCCACGCCGCCGACGATCTCCTTGTTCTTCGCGAGCAGGTCGTCGCGGCTCATGCCGGGCTGGCGCGGGAAGCCTGAGGTGATCACCACGATGTCCGAGCCGGCGGTCTCGTCGTAACCGTTCGTGCCGACGAGGTTGGCCTCGTATCCCACCACCGGGCCGGCCTGGTTCAGGTCGAGCACCTTGCCCTGCGGCATCCCCTCGACGATGTCCACGAGCACCACGTCCGCGTAGTCACGTTCCGCAAGCCGTTGTGCAGTGGTCGCACCGACATTGCCTGCACCAACTACAGTTATCTTGTTCCGCATTATCCTTACCTTTATCTGTTTAACTCAAATCTTCTGAGAGGTGAAATGGCCGACTTTCTTGCAGAGAAGCGCGCCGAGATCGACAACAGGCTCAAGGAGCTCCGGCCACTTCACGAGGAGTACCTCAAGCTAGAGCGGGCCAAGGCCGCGCTCGACGGAGTGGATGGGCCGCGGCCCGGCCGCCCGCGTGGCTCCGCCTCCGGATCCGGCGGCGGCGGCTCGAGGCGCCGCCGGCGCAGGCGCGGTGGCACCCGCGGCGACGAGGCGCTCGCCTTGATCCGGCAGAACCCCGGCGTGTCGGTCAGTGAGCTGGCGAACATGATGAACATCAGCCCTCCCAATTACCTGTATCGGGTGATGGCCAATCTCCAATCCGACGGAGCGGTGCGCAAGGAGGGCAAGGGTTACGTCGCGGCGTAGCTCCGGCTACGCGGCAACCTTCTCCATCCTCGCGATGATCGCGTCGGCGAACTCCGACGTGCCGACGGCCGACGGATCGTCGCGGCTCGGCTTCATGTCGTAGGTCACGGACTCGCCCTCGCGGATCACATCGGCGATCGCGTTCTCCATCGCGTCTGCCGCCTCGATCTCCTCGAGGTGGCGGAGCATCATCACGCCCGAGAGGAGGAGGGCGGTCGGGTTGACCTTGTTCTGCCCCTTGTACTTGGGCGCGGACCCGTGCACCGCCTCGAAGACGGCGTAGTCGTCGCCGATGTTGGCGCCGGGCGCGAGGCCGAGGCCGCCGATCATGCCCGCCCCGAGGTCGGACACGATGTCGCCGTAGAGGTTGGGCAGGACGATTACGTCGTACTCCTCGGGACGCGACACGAGCTGGTTGCAGAGGTTGTCGATGATGCGGTCCTCGAACTCGATGTCCGGATACTCGGACTGCGCGACCTGCCGGCCGACGTCGAGGAACAGGCCATCCGTGTGCTTCATGATGTTTGCCTTGTGCGCGAGAGTGACCTTCTTGCGCCCGTTCAGCTTCGCGTAGTTAAAGGCCGCGCGCACGATGCGCTGTGTACCGAACACGGAGATCGGCTTAATGGATACGCCGATGTCCTTGCGCAGCTCCGTGCCCTCGGTCTCCTTGATGAACTGGCGCAGCTGTTCGGTCTTCGGGTCGTTGAGCTGGAACTCGATGCCAGCGTAGAGGTCCTCGTGGTTCTCGCGCACGATCACGATGTCGGTCTCGTGGAAGCGCGTGCGCACGCCCTCGTAGGCCTTGCAGGGCCGCAGGCAGGCGAACAGGTCGAGCTCCTTGCGCAGGGCGACGTTGATCGAGCGGAAGCCGGAGCCCACGGGCGTGGTGATCGGGCCCTTGATCGCGGTGCCGCGCTGCTTGATCGATTCGAGCACGCGGTCGGGCAGCGGTGTGCCTTCCTCTTCGTATACGTCGGCGCCGGCGTCCTGGAAGTCCCATTCGAATTCGACGCCGGTGGCCTCGAGCACTCGCTGGACTGCCTCCGATATCTCCGGCCCGGTGCCGTCGCCGGGGATAAAGGTCGCGCGATGAGCCACAGGGGCGTTCCTTTCGTAGCTGATGAAGGGCCGCGCATTATCGCTTGCCCGCGCTGAAATAGCCCTAAACGCTGTGCGACGATGACTATCTGATGTTTGGCCGCTCCGTTCAGCTGGGCCGGATCTTCGGGATCCGCATCGGTGCGAACCCGAGCTGGTTCGTCGTCCTGTTCCTGCTGATCTGGCTGCTGTCGGGGCAGTACAAGGACGCTTTCCCCGGCCACGACACGAAGGCCTTCGTGCTGGCCACCGCGAGTGCGCTGCTGTTGTTCCTCTGCGTCTTGCTGCACGAGCTCGGCCACGCGGTGGTGGCGCGGCGCAACAACGTGCCGATCGCGGGCATAGAGCTCTGGCTCTTCGGCGGCATCGCGACGATGACGCGCGAGCCCGACACGCCGGGCGCGGCCTTCCGCATCTCGGCCGCCGGCCCGTTCGTCACCTTCCTGATCGCCGCCGGGTCGCTCGCCCTCGGCGCCGCGGTATGGGGCTGGAACGACTTCATCAATGCCGCGTTTCTCAGCGATCGCGTGGGCTACACGTCCGCCGAGGTGCTGGTGGGCTACGTGGCGCTCGTCAACGCCGGCCTGCTCGTGTTCAACCTCATTCCCGGCTATCCGCTCGACGGCGGCAACATCCTGCGCGCGGTCGCCTGGTGGCGCACCGGCGACCGGGTGCGCGCCACCCGTTTCGCCGCCCGCACCGGCCGCTTCGCGGCCTACCTGCTGATGGCGTTCGGGGTCTACGTGCTGATCAGAGGCTCGGTGTTCTCGGGGATCTGGTTCATCCTGATCGGCAACTTCTTCGCCCAGGCCGCGCGCGGCACCGAGATGCAGACGCGCATCACCTCGCAGCTCGAGGGCCTGAGCGTGGCCGACGTGATGGATCGCGAGCCGGTCGCCGTGCCCTCGGAGGCCAAACTCGACCGCGTGCTCGACGAGTTCTTCCTGCGCTACCGCTGGCCGTGGTTCCCGGTGGTGGACCGCGCCGGCCACTTCCAGGGACTTGTGATCCGGGAGAAGGTGGACGAGGTGCCCGAGGCGCTCCGCCCAGGCTGGACCGTGGACGAGGTGATGAGCCGCGACGCCGAGGGCTCGCTGCGCGTCCTCACCGACGCCCCACTCGAATCCCTGCTCGGCAGAGAAGGCCTCCGCACCCTGGGCGCGTTGATGGCAGTGGACGGCGAAGGCGTCCTGCGCGGAGTCGTGACGCTGGATCAGGTGAGGCGAGCGCTGCAGCCGACGACGCCCGCGGTGTAGCTCTGCGGACGGCGGACTGCGGACCGCCGACTCGGTTTCATAGACTCCGAGGCCCGCATGCCCACCCACGACGTCCTAGTAATCGGAGCCGGCCTCGCCGGACAGCGCGCGGCCCTGGCGGCCGCCGAGCAGGGCGCATCCGTGGGAATCCTGTCGAAGGTGCACCCCGTGCGCTCGCACTCGAACGCCGCGCAGGGCGGCATCAACGCGGCGCTCGGGGCCGAGGACACGTGGGAGTCGCACGCGTTCGACACCGTCAAGGGGTCGGACTACCTGGGCGACCAGGACGCGATCGAGATCATGTGCAGGGCGGCGCCCCAGGAGATCCTCGACCTCGAGCACCTGGGCGTGACCTTCCACCGCAACGAGGAGGGCAGGCTCGGCACGCGCGCCTTCGGCGGCGCCTCCGCGGCCCGCACCTACTACGTCGCGGACATCACCGGCCAGGCGATCCTGCACGTGCTCTACGAGCAGCTGATGAAGCACGACGAGGTGCACCGCTACGAGGAGTGGTTCAACACGGCGATCGTCCAGGACGAGAACGGCCACGTGGCCGGCGTCGTGGCGCGCAACATGCGCGACGGCGAGCTGGAGCTGTTCGGCGCCAAGGCCGTGATCCTCGCCGCGGGTGGCAACGGCCAGATCTACAACCCCACCACGAACGCGCTGATCTGCACCGGTGACGGCATCGCCCTCGCCTACCGCGCGGGCGCGCCGCTGATGGACATGGAGATGGTGCAGTACCACCCCACCACACTCGCGGGCAACGGACTGCTGATCACCGAGGGAGCGCGCGGCGAGGGCGCCCACCTCTACAACGCCCAGGGCGAGCGCTTCATGGAGACCTACGCCCCCAACAAGCTCGAGCTCGCCTCGCGCGACGTGGTCTCGCGCGCCGAGCAGACCGAGATCAACGAGGGCCGCGGCTTCCCCGACGGCACCGTCGCGCTCGACATCACGGTCGTGCCGCGTAAGCGCATCCACGAGGCGCTGCGCGAGATCGTGAACGTGGGACGCGACTTCGCCGGCGTCGACATCACCAAGGAGCCCATCCACATCAAGCCGGGTAACCACTACGTGATGGGCGGAGTGAAGACCGACGTGGACGGCCAGACCGAGATCCCGGGCCTGTACGCGGCCGGAGAGGTGGCCTGCGTGTCAGTGCACGGCGGCAACCGGCTGGGCGCCAACTCGCTGCTCGACACACTCATCTTCGGCGGCCGCTCCGGCCGTCACGCGGCCCATCGCGCGAAGACGATGGGCCACCCCACCGCGTCGCGCGAGCACCTCGAGAACGAGGAGCACGCGATCCGCGAGATCGTGGGCCGAGACCGCACAGGGAGGCGCGTGTCCGAGATCAAGGCCGAGCTCGGCTCGACCATGGACAAGTACGCCGCCGTCTTCCGCGACGAGGAGGGCCTCAACCAGGCGCTCGAGGTCGTGCGGCGGCTGAAGGAGGAGGCGAAGACCGTCGCCATCGACGACAAGGGCAAGGTCTTCAACCAGGATCTCTTCGGTGCGCTCGAGCTCGGCTACATGCTCGACAACGCGGAGTGCGTCATCGTCGGCGCGCTCGAGCGCACGGAGAGCCGCGGGGCCCAGTTCCGCACGGACTACCCGGAGCGCAACGACGACGAGTGGCTCAAGCACATCGACCTGACCTACTCGGACGACGGGCCCGAGATCTCCTACTCCGAGGTGACGATCACGCACTGGCAGCCCGAGGCGAGGACCTACTAGTCAGATGGCCGAATACACGCTGAAGATCCGCCGCTATCAGCCGGAGTCCGACCAGGCGGCGTACTGGGAGAACTTCACCGTCGAGCTCGCGCCCGAGCGCTCGGTGCTCGACGGCGTGCTGCAGGCGCGCAACGACCAGGACGGCTCGATCGGCATCCGCTGCTCGTGCCAGGCCGCGATCTGCGGCTCCTGCGGCGTGCGCATCAACGGCAAGTCGCGCCTCGCCTGCAACACCAAGATCGGCGAGGCGGCGGAGCGGGCCCAGACGCTTGGCTACGACGCGATCGTGGTCGAGCCGATGGGCAACATGCCCGTGCTCAAGGACCTGATCGTGGACATGGACGCGGTCCACTGGAAGAAGGTCCAGCGCGTGGTGCCGTGGCTCCTGCCCGAGGGCGACCCGCCGGAGCGCGAGTACATCGTGCCGGCGGAGGCGATGATCGACGTGACGCAGGCGATGGCGTGCATCCACTGCGGGGTGTGTGTGTCGGCCTGCCTGTCGCTCGAGGTCGACCCCGAGTTCATCGGGCCGGCGGCGCTGGCGAAGGCCTACCGCTTCGTCGGCGACCCGCGCGACGCCCACGAGGAGGAGCGCCTGCGCGACCTCGCCGAGGACGAGCACGGCATCTACGACTGCACCCACTGCTTCGCCTGCGTGGAGGTGTGCCCGAAGGACGTGGCGCCCATGAACCAGATCATGCGCCTGCGCCGCCGCGCCACCGGCGACTACGGGATCAAGGACGGCAACGCGGGCTACGGGCACGAGGCCGCCTTCGTTGGCCTCATCGAGAAGTACGGCACGCTGGCGGAGTCGCAGCTCCTGCCGCGCTCGTTCGGCCAGGGCAGCCTGATCCGCTCGCAGCTCGACCCGAGTTCGCTCAAGCAGCTGATCGGCTCGCTCCCCACCGTGGTCAACGGGCTCAAGTCGGGCAAGGTGTCGCCGGTGAAGGCGCTGGTCCACCACAAGCTGCCCGACCAGAAGCAGGTGCGCCGCATCTTCAACGAGGTGGAGTCGCACGGGGAGCGGATCGAACTGAACCTGTACATCGTCGGCGAGTCCGGCGGCGAAGACGACGACGGGAGTTAGGAGCTTGAGCATCAAGGTTGCGTATTGGCCCGGCTGCGTCTCGCGCGGCTTCACCCCGGAGCTGCACGGCTCGATGGCGGCCGTGGCTCCCAGGCTCGACATCGAGCTGATCGAAATGGACCGCGCCAACTGCTGCGGCGCCGGCGTGATCGCCGAGCACAACCAGGAGCTGGTGGACAGCCTCAACGCCCGCACCTTCGCGATGGCGCAGGGGGTCGAGGGCGCGGCCGGGATGATGAACATCTGCTCCACCTGCCAGGGCGCGCAGTCGGAGTGCCAGGAGCGCCTAGACGCGGACGCCGCCTACCGCGAGCACATCAACGAGCACCTCGAGCCCGAGGACCTCGCCTACGAGAGGAACTCGGCCTGGTGGAACAAGAACTTCCTCTGGCTGCTGGTCGAGGAGATCGGCCTCGACGCGCTGCGCGAGCGCGTCGTGCGGCCCCTCACCGGGCTGCGCGTGGCGCCCTTCTACGGCTGCTACATCGTGCGCCCGCAGTCGCGCCTCGGCTTCGACGAGCGCCCGGACCGCGACATGTACCTCGAGCAGGTGATCGAGGCGATCGGCGCGACGCCGGTGGACTACGCGGGCAAGCACAAGTGCTGCGGCTTCCCGCTGATCACGATGAACAAGACCACCTCGCTGCGCCAGGCGGGCCGCCACCTCGCGGACGCGATCGACGCCGACGCGGACTGCATGGTCACGCCCTGCCCGCTCTGCCACCTCAACCTCGACCTCCAGCAGCCCGACGCCGCCAAGTACGTCGAGCGCGACCTGGGGATGCCCGTCCTGCACTTCCCGCAGCTCATCGGCCTCGCGCTGGGGCTCGAGCCCAAGGAGCTCGGGATGAACAAGCACGTGGTGGGCACCGAGTACGTGCAGCGCAAGATCGCCGCGCTCGCGGCGGCCTGAGCCACCGGCTCGCGGTCGTGGATTCGCTGCCGCCGAAGCGCTAGCCGTTTAGGCTGCGTGCGTGGACCTCGCTCAGTACCGCAAGCTGAGCCACGACACCTGGGAGCGCATGGCCGCCGGGTGGGATGACTGGAACGACTCGATGGCCGAGAGCTCGCGCGCCGCCACCGAGCAGATGGTGGCGGCGCTGTCGCCGCGGCCCGGCGAGACGATCGTCGAACTGGCGTCAGGGGCCGGCGTGGGCGGCTTCGCCGCGGCGGCCGTTATGGGCGGCGAGGGGCAGCTGATCATGACCGACTTCGCCGAGCAGATGGTGGAGGCCGAGCGGCGCCGCGGCGCGGACCTCGGCTTCGACAACATCGAGTACCGCGTGATGGACGCAGAGCGGATGGACCTCGAGGACGACTCGCTGGACGGCGTGCTCTGCCGCTGGGGCTACATGCTGATGGCCGACCCGGCCGCTGCCCTGCGCGAGACGCGCCGCGTGCTCCGCCCCGGCGGCAGGCTCAGCTTCTCTGTCTGGGGCGCCCCGGCCGACAACCCGTGGGCCTCGGTGCCGGCGCAGATGCTCGTCCGGCGCGGCCACATGCCCGCGCCCGAGCCCGATGCGCCGGGCGTGTTCGCGATGGCGGACCCCGGCCGGATCGAGTCGCTCGTGATGGGCGCCGGCTTCGAGCGCCTGGCGCTCGAGGAGATCCGCATGACCTGGCATTACGTGGACTTCGAGCACTACTGGCGCTTCGTCACCGAGGCGGCGGGCGGGATCGCCCTGTTGATCGAGCAGCTCGACACCCATGCGGTCGCGGAGCTGCGCGCGGACACCGAGAGCGCGCTCGCCCGCTACCGTGGCCGCGCCGGCTACGACATGCCGGGCGTCTGCATCAACGGGCTGGCACGCTGAGCTCCTCGACGCCGCCGTCCGGGGTCCCGAGCAGTACCTCATCGGCCATCCCCAGGAACAAGCCGTGCTCCACCACGCCCGTCTCCGACTTGAGCGCGGCGGCCAGCTCCTCGATGCTGCCCTCCGCGGGCACCTTGCAGTCGAGGATCACGTGGCCCTCGTCCGTGACGTAGGGCGAGTCGCCGGCGAGGCGCAGCTCGGCCTGCGGGACGATGCCGTCGAGCAGGCGCGCCGTCGTGGCGCGCCAGCCGAAGCGCACGACTTCCACCGGCACCGGCCGGTGCTCGCCGAGGCGATCCACCTTCTTGTCGGTCTCCGCCACCACGAGGAAGTGCCGCGCCGAGGCGATCACGAGCTTCTCGCGCAGCAGTGCTCCACCGCCGCCCTTGATCAGGCCGAGCTCGGGGTCGATCTCGTCGGCGCCGTCGATGGCGAGGTCGAGCGGCGCGGCGCTGTCGAGATCCACCAGCTCGATCCCAAGCTCAGCGGCCAGCTCCTCGGTGCGCACCGAGGCCGCCGACGCGCGCACGTTCAGCTTGGCCTCGCCGAGCGCCTCCACCACCTTCCAGACCGCGCGCCCGGAGCCCAATCCGATCGTCATGCCCGGCTTGACTCGCTCGATGGCCGCGGCCGCGGCCGCTACCCGCGCGGCGTCCTTGGGATCTCCGGCCACGCGGCCATCGTATTGAGGCCACGCGACCGAAGACTGCCCAAGGCCTTTCCAAAACGAAAGAGGCCGGCCAGTTGCTGGCCGGCCCTCTCGCGGTGCTAGGCGTACCCCAATTCCGCCCTGTGGAAAGCTCTGTCCCTGCCCCCCGTCCAGTCCTCCGTGACTGGTGTGTGCCTTAGTTGTGCCCGCCCGGGCGCTGCTCTACGTCACCCCTCACGTGTGATTTGCGGGGGAAATTTCGGGTGACTCGCGGGGTGATGCGCGTGGGATGCAAGGGGTGATGCAGGGGGGAGAAACACCTCACCCTTTCTCCCCCCTCGATGGGTACACTTCCTCGGCGATGCGGGCGGCGGTGACGGTGGTGACGGCGGAGTTCGAGGACCTCGTGAAGGTCGGCTTGAGGCAGCTGATCGCCGAGGACGGCAACCTCGAGCTCGTGGCGAGTGACGTCCCGCTCAATCAGATCGGGAGCGCGATCGACGACCACTCGCCGGCCGTCGTGCTGCTCAACTTCGGCTCGCTGCCGACTCCGGCGACTGTCCACCAGCTCCACGAAGGCCACCCCGAGACGCGCATCGTCGTGCTCGCCAACCGCCCCACGGCTGCCGAGTGCAACCAGATGCTTTCCTTCGGCGCCACGGCATGCATCTCGAAGGAGACCCAGGGCCGCGACATCATCAACGCCATCCACCTGGCGTCGCGCGGCATGCACGTGCTGCCCCGCTCAGCCAGCGGCGGCGGAATGGCGGAGCGCCAGCTGGGCACTCCGGGCCCCGACCTGCTGACGCCTCGCGAGGCGGATGTGCTCGAGCTGCTCCAAGAGGGCCGCACCAACGCCGAGATAGCCCACACCCTCTCGATCGGGATCGAGACGGTCCGCACACACGCGCGCAACATCTACCGGAAGCTCGGCATCACGTCGCGGCGGGACTTGGCATCGTTGGCGCGAGCGGGCAAGGCGTAGAGAGTCCGCAGTCGGCAGCCCGCAGACCGCAGGGCGGTCGTCCTGGCGCCCTGCCGACTGCGGGCCGCGGACTGTGGACTCTGAGTTCACACCCTGATCACCTCCCGTTAGCCACCCGGTAACCGGAAATGTGCCCCTTTGCGGGGAATCTCCTTACGAGAGAACGCGAAAAAGGAGGCCGCAGATGGGAAGCAGGGCTGATCTGCACTGCCACTCCACGGCGTCGGAGCAGGCCAAGCTCGGGGTTCAACGCGCGGTTGGGCTCCCCGAGTGCGCGACGCCGCCCGAGGAGGTCTACGCGCTCGCGAAGCGGCGTGGCATGGACTTCGTCACGATCGCCGACCACGACACGATCGACGGCGCCATGGAGCTGGCGGACCGTCCGGATTGCTTCGTGTCCGAGGAGCTCACGACCTGGTTCCGCAGCGAGCAGCAGGCCGTGCACGTGCTCTGCTGGGGCATCAACCAGGACGACCACGACTGGCTGCAGGACCACAGCGGCGACGTCGAGCTGTGCGCCGCCTATCTGCAAGAGCACGAGATCGCCTCGGCGCTCGCGCACCCCTTCTACGCCGTGGCGGCGCCGCTCGAGCCGCGCCACCGCCGGCGCCTGGCCGAGCTGTTCCCGGTCTGGGAGACGCGCAACGGCTCGCGCCCGCCCGAGCTGAACATGCCCGCCGCCATGTACGTGGACACGCACGGCGGCACGAGCGTGGCCGGCTCCGACGACCACGCCGGGGTCGACATCGGTCGCACCTACACCGAGACGCCGCCCGCCCAGTCGCCCGAGGACTACCTCGAGTGGATCCGGCTCGGCGAGACGCGCGCCTGCGGTGACCAGGGCAGCGCCGCCAAGTGGGCACACGCCGCGATCGCGCTGGCGGCACGGGTGGTCGGACGCGGCGACGGGCCGGCGCCCGACCCGCGCGCCGTGCTCGCGATCGCGCAGCGGGTGATCAGCGAGGGACACGCCAGGGCGAGCGAGAACGGGCAGGGCCTCGGCCCCGAGGACGCCCGTGCGCTGCTGCGCGCCTGGCTCGACGCGATGGCGCTGGACGTCGATGAGCGCGGGCTGATCGAGCTGATGCAAGAGGACGGCTTCAGCCACCAGTCGCTCCAGCGCCGTGCGCGTCGCAAGCACGAGCGCCGCCTCGGGACCGCGGTGGACGACCTGATCGCCGCACTCATCCACGAGGGCGACGCCGGCGCGGCCGTGCGCGGCCTGTTCGAGGCCTGCACGCCGGCGATCCCCTACGCCCCGGCCACGGCCTTCCTCGCCAACGAGCGGGCACGCCTCAACAGCCGCGACGACCGTCCGCCGCGCGTGGCGCTCATCGCCGACGGCGTCGGCGGGATGCACGGCGTCACCAATACGCTCGACCAGATCCGCGAGCGCGGCGTGCCCGGCTACGACGTCGAGGTCGTGGGCACCGACCACAACGTAGACCGCCGCCTGCCGGCAGTTCCCGACATCGACGTGCCCTTCTACGAGGGGCTGCGGCTGGGCGTGCCGAGCCTGACCGCGATCTCGGAGACGCTGGCCGACGGCCGCTACGACCTCGTGCACCTGTGCGCGCCCGGCCCCGCCGGGATCGGCGCGGCGCTGGTGGCCGCCGTGATGGGGCTCCCGACGGTCGCGAGCTACCACACCGAGCTCGCCGAGTACGCGAAGCTGCGCGCCGGCGGCCAGCGGCTCGAGGGGGCGATGCGGCTGCTCCTCGCGGCCTTCTACGGCCGCGCCGAGCGGGTGCTCTCGCCGAGCCGCGCCGCCGATCGCTCGCTCGAGCAGCTCGGAGTCCAGCACGAGCGGCTCGCGCGTTGGGAGCGGGGCGTGGACCTGTCGCGCTTCTCCCCCTCGATGCGCGTCGAGGGCTCGCTGCCGGGCGAGATCAACGTGCTCTACGCCGGCCGCCTGAGCGTCGAGAAGGGCGTGGACCTGCTGGCCGACGCCTTCCTTGTCGCGCGCAACCGCGATCCGCGGCTGCGCCTGGTGCTCGCGGGCGGCGGGCCCGACGAGGCGCGGCTGCGGATGCGCGTCGGCGAGGCCGCCAGCTTCCTCGGCTGGCTCGAGGGCGACGACCTCGCGCACGCCTACGCGAGCGCGGACATCTTCATGTTCTCGAGCAGCACCGACACGTTCGGCCAGGTGATCCTCGAGGCGCAGGCCTCCGGCCTCCCGGTGGTCGCGGTCGGCGAGGGCGGCCCGGCCGAGCTCGTCGACAACGGCCGCACCGGCCTCCTGCGCCCCCCGGACTCAGACGCCCTGGCCGTCGCCCTACTCGAGCTCTCAGGCGACCCAGCGCGCCGCAAGCGCCTGGGCACAGCAGGCGCCGAAGCCGCGGCGGGCCACAGCTGGGAACGCGCGCTCGAGCAGCTGGCCGCGGGCTACAGCAGCGTGCTGAAGCCGGCAGGCGCAGGCATCCGACAGGTGGCCTGAGGACTCTGGCCTAGCTACCCCGAGTGAGATTCGGCACCACCAACGTGTGCGCGGTCGTACCAAGCGTCGGCAACGCCACGTAGGACGGATGCTCTGGGTCGTGCAGTATTTGCACCGTCCCGCCTAGCTCGTTGGCGAGCAGCGGAGCGGGCGGCATCGCGTGCGGGAAGTCGCCGCCCTCGACGTCGATGCGCAGGCTGTGCCCCGCCGGGATGACGGCGTTGGTCGGGAACACCTCCACGGGCAGCTCCATCGGCTGGCCCGCCGTGACGGGCAACACCGAGGCCTGCGTGAACGGGTGCCACGGCTGGAGTAGTTGGCCGCCGACATAGCGGCTGCGCGTCGTGTCGAGCTTGCGGAAGGAGGCGGCCAGCCAGCCGTCGGTGAGGTCGGTGGAGGTGCCATCGGGCGCCACGTCGGTGACCCGCACGGTGGCCACGGCGTCGCGAGCGCTCGTCGAAACCCACAGGTCGGCGAGGATCGGGCCGTCGAAGCGGAGGTCGCTCGCAAGCGGCGGCGTGGTGAAGCTCGCGCCCCCGCTCGTGGCCTCGTTCACCCGGTCGTCGTCGGTGCAGGGGATCTGGCCGGCGAGACCGGCGGTCCACTGCGCCGTCGACTCGGTGCAGACACCCGCCACGGGGTTCTGCTGGTACTGGTCGGGCGTCTCGTCGGTGGTCGGCGCGTCCGCGCTCAGGGTCTTGCCCGCGCGCAGGTACTCGCGCGTGGGCGACAGCCGCGGATCCGGCCAGTCAGCCTGCGGCTCGTAGCGGTTGTCGCCCCACGCCCACTGCGTGACCTTCGGGATCGACCCGATCTGCGTGTCCATTCCCATCAGGTAGTGATCGAACCAGCGCAGCTCGATCTGGCTGAGCGACTCGGGCACGCCGCCTTCGGGCAAGCCGGCGCCGGTGGAACCGTCGACATGCGTCCACGGCCCGATCAGGAGGCGGGCGTTCACGTGCCCCTTCAGGCGCTCGTAGACGAGCGGCTCGCCGCGCTGGAAGAGGTCGTGCAGCCCGCCGACGACGAAGGCCGGCACGTTCACCTTGTTCAGCACCTCGATCGGCGAGCGCAGCTTCCAGAACGGGCCGTCGTAGGCCTCGTCGCCACCCGTGATGCCGCTGAGGATCGAGCTGAGCTGGAAGCCGCCGACGCCGCTCGCATGCGCGGCCAGCTCGGTGGTGGCCCGCACGAGGTCGGCCGGGTTGCCGTCGAGCGCGTACTCGGGCGGCACGAGGCTCGTGCCGGTGACGAGGCCGAGCCAGAACGGGATGAAGGCGGTGTTGAGCTCGCCGCCGGAGTAGGTGATGTCGCGGTAGCCGTCGGCCATGGGCACGACGGGGAAGATCGCCTTGAGGCCCTGCGGGTGCTGCGCCGCGGTGAGCAGCTGGTTGAGGCCCATGTACGACGGCCCGAAGAGGCCGACCTTGCCGTCGCTCCAGGACTGGCCGTCCGCCCAGTCGACGACCTCGGCGCCGTCCTTCTGCTCGCGCTCGTCGAACGACTCCCACTGGCCCTCGGAGCTGCCGGTACCGCGCACGTCCACGATCACCACGACGTAGCCGCGCTGCGCGAAGTAGGTGGTGTCGCCGAACGAGGTGCTGCCGTCGACGACGTTTTTGTTGTACGGGGTCTGCTCGACGAGCACCGGGTAGCGGCCGGGCTGGTCGGGCCGGATCACGTCCGCATAGAGGTGGATGCCGTCGCTCATCGTGATCGGCACGTCCTTGTCCGTCACCGTCGAGTACGTGGCCGGCCGGTCATAGGCGGTCCAGCCGTCGGCGCGCGCGGCCGCCGGCACGATCAGCGCGCCCGCGAGGGCGGCCGCCACAGCGATCTTGCGAAGCATCTGTCCCCCTGCTCTCCCAAGCAATAAGAGTCGCCCGGCCTCCCGCGGCCTGGGCGCAAGAGCTTCATTCCCGCTCGGTCAGCGAGGTAAACGACAGTCCACAGTCCACAGTCCACAGTCCACAGGTCTATGACCTATGACCTATGACCTGAGCCAGCAGCTGCCGCTCGACAAGCAGCTCCGCCACTTGAACCGCGTTCGTAGCAGCGCCCTTGCGCAGGTTGTCCCCCACCACCCACAGGTTGAGGCAGCGCTCGTGCGAGGGGTCGCGGCGGATGCGGCCGACGAAGACCTCGTCGCGGCCGGCCGCGTCGATCGCGAGCGGGTAGATGCCGTCCCCGGGGTTGTCGAGCACGATCACGCCGGGCGCGCCGGAGAGCAGCTCGCGGCACTCCTGGGGCGACAGCTCATCGCGCGTCTGAACGTTGATCGACTCCGAGTGCCCGGTGTAGACGGGCACGCGCGCGCAGGTGGCGGACACGGCGAGGTCGTCGGTGCCGAGGATCTTGCGCGTCTCGGCCATCATCTTGCGCTCCTCGGTGGTGTAGTCGTCGCCGTCCTTGAAGCTCTCGACCTGCGGCACCACGTTGAACGCGATCCGGTGCGGGTAGACGCTCGGGGCGGCGAGCTCCTTGGCCTCGATGATCGAGCGCGTCTGGTTCTCGAGCTCCTCCACCGCGCGCTGGCCGGTGCCGGACACGGACTGGTAGGTGGAGATCACGAGGCGCTCGATGCCCACGGCGTCGAGAATCGGCTTGAGCGCCACGACCATCTGCATGGTCGAGCAGTTGGGGTTCGCGACGATGCCGCGGTGCGAGTCGAGCGCGTCGGGGTTGACCTCGGCCACGACCAGCGGCACATCGTCGGACATGCGCCAGAACGACGAGTTGTCCACCACCACTGCGCCGGCCTCGACGAAGCGCGGCGCCCACTCCTCGCTGCGCGCGCCGCCCGCCGAGAAGAGGGCGAGGTCGAAGCCGCGGATCGACTCGTCGCTCAGCGCCTGCACCGTGAGCTGCCCGTCGCCGAAGTCGATCTTCTTGCCCTCCGAGCGCTCGGAGGCGAACGGCACGATCTCGTCGGCAGGGAAGCCGCGCTCGCGCATCACGCCGAGGACCGTGGAGCCGACGGCTCCGGTCGCCCCGACCACCGCGACGCGCATCAGGACACCACCGGCCGGTGCACGCCCTGGACGTCCTCGGGCCGTACGGCGTCACGGTCGAGCTCGAACGCCGCGGCGAGCGTGACGACAGCCTTCTCCACGTCGTCCTGGCGGATGACGCACGAGATCTTGATGGGCGACGTCGAGATCATCTCGATGTTGATGCCGGCCTCGCCGATTACGGTGAACGCCTTCGCGGCGACGCCCGGATGGCTCTTCATTCCAGCGCCGACGAGTGACACCTGCCCCATCGCCGGGTCGGCGACGATGTCGCCGAAGCCGAGCTCGTCCTTGAGCTGCGCGAGCTTCTCGCTGGCGGCCAGGAGGTCGGCGCGCGGGACCGTGAAGGACATGTCGGCGCCGTGGCCCTCGGACTCGGGCTCGTTTTGGATGATCAGGTCCACGTTCACGCCTGCCTCGGCCATCGCGGTGAGCACGCG
Source organism: Thermoleophilaceae bacterium (assembly GCA_036494715.1). GTDB lineage: Bacteria > Actinomycetota > Thermoleophilia > Solirubrobacterales > Thermoleophilaceae > JAICJR01. The sequence continues at coordinate 7,997 of DASXNY010000168.1, read as the reverse complement.
GCCCGCCACGCCGGGACGGTCCGGCAGGCCCGTGAGCGTGACCCGGGCCTCGTCGGTGGAGTGAGTTACGGCGGTGACGAGCGGCTGTTCCATGGTCTCCTCTTCGGTGACGACGAAGGTACCGGGTTCATCCAGGAAGGACGATCTGCAGTGGATGCGCACACCGTGGTTGCGCGCGTACTCGACCGAGCGCAGCTGCAGCACGCGCGCGCCGCTCGCCGCCATCTCGAGCATCTCCTCGAACGAGACCACGCGCAGCTTGCGCGCGCCCGGCACGATGCGCGGGTCGGCGCTGTAGACGCCGGACACGTCGGTGTAGATCTCGCAGACGTCGGCGCTGAGCGCGGCCGCCAGCGCCACGGCCGTGGTGTCCGAGCCGCCGCGTCCAAGCGTGGTCACGTCGGCGGCGGTGGACACGCCCTGAAAGCCCGCCACGAGCACCACCTTGTTCTCGTCGAGCGCCTTCTTGATGCGGTCCGCGCGCACGTCGAGGATGCGCGCCTTGGTGTGCGAGGTGTCGGTGACGATGCCCGCCTGGGAGCCGGTGAGCGAGATCGCCTCGTGGCCGAGGTCGTTGATCACCATCGCCGCGAGCGCGCAGGAAATGCGCTCGCCGGTGGACAGCAGCATGTCCATCTCGCGCGGATGCGGCCGGTTGGACACCTCGTGCGCCATCGCCACGAGCTCGTCGGTGGTCTTCCCGCGCGCGGACAAGACGGCCACCACGCGGGATCCCTCCTCGCGCGCGGCGACGATCCGGCGGGCGGCCCGCTTGATGCGCTCCGCGTCCGCGACGGAGGTGCCGCCGAACTTCATCACGACCGTTTCCATGGCTGCCGGGCCGCCGCTTGACATGGCGCTGAAAGATAGAGGCCCCGGCTCAAGTTCCCGGACCCATTGCCGACTGACCGGGCTGTCATGGAGCGGTCTCGAGTGCTTGTCGCCGACGACGACGCGGACATCCGCGGGCTTCTGGCTGCCTTCGTCAGCTCCGATGCCGGCCTCAAGCTCGTCGGCGTGGCCGCCGACGCGGACCAGGCGATCGCCCTGGCGAGCGAGCACAAGCCGGACGCCGCCCTGGTCGACGTGAGCATGCCGGGTGGCGGCGGGCTGCGCGTGGTGCGCGAGCTCCGGGTCTTCTCGCCCGAGACGAGCGTGGTCGCGCTGTCCGCCTATGACGAGCGCAACATCGTCATCGAGATGCTCCAGGCCGGCGCGATCAGCTACCTGGTGAAGGGCGCGACGCGCGAGCAGATCCTGCAGTCGCTCCACCGCTCCATCGACGCGCACGCCTTGCTGGCGTAGCGCGTCCCGCCGCTACAGCTCCCTGCGGCCCCGCAGCGCCTTGCCGAGCGTGATCTCGTCCGCGTACTCGAGGTCCGCCCCAACGGGCAGCCCGCTCGCCAGCCGCGTGACCGCCACCGACGGCGAGCGCTCGCGCAGCTCCTCGGCGATGTAGAGCGCCGTGGCCTCGCCGGTGGTCGTGGAGTTGGTGGCCACGACGATCTCGCGCACGCCGCCGTTGCCCGCGTTCTCCACGCGCGCGAACAGCTCCGCGAGCTTGATGTCCTCGGGGTCGATACCGTCGATCGGTGAGAGTGCGCCGCCCAGCACGTGGTAGCGGCCGTGGAACTCGTTGGTGCGCTCGATCGGGATCACGTCGCTCGGCTCCTCCACCACGCAGATCATCGCGGGGTCGCGCCGCTCGTCCTCGCAGATGCGGCAGCGCGAGCCGACCGCAAGGTTGAAGCACACCTCGCACTGGGTCACGGTCTCCTTGACCTCGCGGATGGCGTCGGCCAGCGCGAGCGCCTCCTCTTTCGGCACGCGCAGGATGTGAAACGCCAGCCGCTGCGCCGTGCGCTGCCCGATGCCGGGCAGGCGCGCGAGCTCGGTGATGAGGCGGTTGACCGGCGGAGAGAACAACGGAGAAGTGAATCTAGCGACGGGGTCGGAGCGTGAACGCGAGCGTCACCGGCGGGGCGTCCTCGAAGCGGCCCTCGAGCCGGCGCGCCTCCGCCTGCAGCTCCACGCGCTCGTCGCGGAACGGCCAGGGGTCGAGCTCGCCGTCCTCCGCCAGCTCGAGCGTGACCGGCTCCCCGGCGCTGGGCACGTCCTCCACCGTGGCCGGCGCCCAGTCCAGGCAGAGCGCCAGCGAGATGTAGTCCCAGGCGAAGACGAGCTTCTGGTTGCGCCGCAGCTGATCGGCGTCGAGGCCGCCGGAGTGCCGCGCCTGGAAGGCGCGCTGCTCGTCGAGGAAGCGCTCCACGATCCGCAGCCCGTCCGGGTCGTGGGGCGGAAAGCGCTCATACAGCGCGCTGCCGTGCATCGACACGAGCAGCGCCGCGTAGCGGCTCTGGGAGAGCATGTGCCGGGGCGCCTCGGACCAGAGCGCGATCTTCTCCGCGATCGGCAGGGAGATGAAGGAGTGCGGACGGCCGGTGTCGGGGTCGATCGCGGGGTCGAGGTCCCACAGCGCCCAGCCCACGTCGTGCTGCTCGGCACCGAGGCACACCTCCTCCCACGGCTCCACCGCGCCGAACCGCTCGTTGCCCCACGCGCGGGCGAGCTGGCCCGAGAGCCACGCGTGCGATGCCTGACCGATGGCCAGGAAGCTGCCGTCCGGCTCTTGCCGGATCAGCATCGTCGGGTCAGAAGCCGGGCAGGCCCAGGCTGCCGAGGTCGAGCCCGCCGGGCCCACCGAGGCCGCCCATCGCGCCGCCGAGCCGCGACTCGGCCAGCGCCTGGGCCGAGCGGATCGCCTCGTTGACGGCCGCGAGCACCATGTCCTGGAGCATCTCGACGTCCTCGGGATCGACCGCGTCCGGATCGATCCGGATCTCCTGGATCTCGAGCGCGCCGGTGATCTTCACGGTGACCATGCCGCCGCCCGCGCTCGCCTCCACGACCTCGGTCTTGAGCGCCTCCTGCGCCTTCGCCATCTCGTCCTGCATCTGCTGGACCTGGCGCATCATCTGGTTCATGTTGGGCTGCTTGGGCATGCTCAATTTTCCTCGGTGTCGAAGACCTCGGTGGCGCCGAACTCCTGCTTGAGACGCTCGAGGAGCTGTTCCTCGTCCATGGAGGATGACGGCTCCGCCCCGCCCTCTGCCCCGCCCTCGCCGTCGCGCAGCTCGTAGGCCAGCTCGAGCGAGTGGCCGGTGAGGTCGCGCAGCGCCTTGACTAACAGCGCGCGGTTGTTCTCGGCCTTCTTCTTCGAGAAGGTCGCCCCCTCGGCGAAGGCGACCGTGAGGCGTCCTCCCTCCAGCTCGGCGGGACGCGCCTCGGCGAGCAGTGCGCCCACCATCGCGTTCTCCCCGCGCACCGCCTCGACGGCGGCGGGCCACAGCGAGCGCAGGTGATCGAGGTCGACCGGCAGCGCGCCGACTGGCTCCGGGTCGGGCTGGGGCTCCTGCTCCGGCTCCGCCTCGGGCTCAGATTGCGGCTCGGGCTCGGGCTCTGGCTCCACCGCCGCGGCGGCCGCCGCGGCGCCGGCCTCGGCCCGGGCAACGGCGCGCTCCGGCGGCGTGGCAGCCGCGCGCGGCGGCTCCGCCGGAGCGGGCTCCTCGGCGGCGGGCGGCGCTTCCGCCGCCGGCTGCGAGTCGGCCTGCTTCGGCGCCGCGGGCGCCGGGCCGCGGCCGCCGAGCGCGTGCTCGAGCCGCTCGATGCGCGCCATCAGCGCCTGCACCGACGCGTCCGCCTTCGGCTGGGCCGACTTGAGCAGCGCGATCTCGAGCTGGATGCGCGGGTCAGAGCCGTCCTTGACCGCGCTGAGGGCGGCGGCCAGCAGGTCGATCGCGCGCAGCACCTCGGCCTGCGGGATGCGCTCTGCCTGGGACTGAAGGCGGTCGGTGTGCTCGGCGGTGACCGCGAAGGAGTCCGGCACGTCGCCGAGCGTCTGCACGACGAACAGGTGGCGCAGGTGGGCCGCCAGCTCGCGCATGAACTGGGTGAGGTCGCGTCCCGAGGCGGACAGCTTCTCCACCGACATCAGCGCCGCGGCGGCGTCGTGGTCGGCCAGCGCCTCGGCGGCGTCGAGCACGAGCTCGGCGTCGGCCACGCCGAGCACCTCGAGCACGTCCTCGAGCTTGACCTCCTTGCCGCCGTAGGTCACGAGCTGCTCGAGCGTGCCGAGCGCGTCGCGGAAGCTGCCGGTGGCCGAGCGGGCGATCATCGTGATCGCGGAGTCGGGCACCTCGATGCCCTCCTGGTCGGCGACCTTGCGCACGACGCCCGCGATCTGCTGCAGCGACGGCCGGTGGAAGTCGAAGCGGTGGCAGCGATCGATGATCGTGGCCGGCACCTTGTGCGCCTCGGTGGTGGCCAGCACGAACACGACATGCGAGGGCGGCTCCTCCAGCGTCTTCAGGAACGCGTTCCACGCGGGCGTGGAGAGCATGTGCGCCTCGTCGAGGATGTAGACGCGCTTGCCGCCCCCCATCGGGGTGAGCGCCACGTTCTCGCGCAGCTCCCGGATGTCGTCGACGCCGTTGTTGGAGGCCGCGTCCATCTCCACCACGTCGAGCGAGGTGCCGCGCGCGATCGCCTGGCAGGCCGGGTCGTCGGGCGAGAAGTCGGTGCGCGGGCCGCCCTGCGCGTTGAGCGCGCAGGCGAGCAGCTTGGCCATGCTCGTCTTGCCGGTGCCGCGCGAGCCGACGAACAGATAGGCGTGGTGCACCTTGTCGAGCTCGATCGCGTTCCGCAGGGTGCGGACGATGTGCTCCTGCCCCACCACGTCGTCGAAGGTGCGAGGGCGGTGTCGGCGGTAGAGAGAGAGCATGGCGTTCCATCCTAGACGCCCCTTCGGCCAGCCCGTCGGTAGCTTTCCGCGCGCATGAGCCGGCGTCGCAGCGCCCTCGCCGACGTGCTTGCCGCCGGGCTGGTGGGCGTCGCCATCTTCGCCTTCTTCGGGCGCAGCTTCCTCAACTACGACACCTTCTATGCCCTCCTCTGGGGCGGCGACATCGCCCACGGGCGCACGCCCGACTACCGCGTGCCGGTGGCGCCAACGCCGCATCCGCTGGCGCTGCTCGCGGGCATCCCGGCGTCGCTCTTCGGGTCCGGCGGCGAGGCCGTGATGCTCGTGCTCGTGATCGCCGCGCTGGGCGCGCTCGTGGTGGGCGTATTCCGGCTCGGCGAGGCGCTCTTTGCCTGGCCGGTGGGCCTGCTTGCCGCGCTGATCGTCGCCACGCGCGTGCCGTTTCTGAACTACGGGATCCGCGGCTACGTCGACCTCGTGGAGATCGCCTTCGTCCTGTGGGCGGCGGTGCTCGAGGCGCGCTCGAAGCGGCGCGGCCGGCCGGTGCTCGTGCTGCTGCTACTGGCGGGCCTGTTGCGGCCCGAGGCGTGGCTCTACGCGGCGGCGTACTGGCTCTGGCTGTTCCCGTCGCGCGACTGGCCGGCACGGGTGGGACTGGCCGTGCTCGTGCTGGCGGCGCCGCTCGCCTGGGGCCTCAGCGACCTCGCATTTGCCGGCGACTTTCTCTGGTCGCTCCACGGGACGCACGACCTGGCGTCGGAGCTCGGGCGCCAGACGGGCTTGCTGAACGCCGTCAAGACCGCGCCGCGCCGGCTCGGGGAGATCGTGCGCCTGCCCGAGCTGCTTGCGGCGGTGGTCGGGCTGGTGTTCGGCCTCGCGTGGATGCGCGAGCGGGTCGTCCTGCCGCTGGCGATCGCGCTGCTGAACGCATTGGCGTTCGCGCTTTTCGCTGTCGCCGGGCTGTCGCTGCTCGGCCGCTATCTGTTCCTGGCGGGCGTGATGCTCGCGCTCTTCGCGGCGCTGGCGTGCCTGGGCTGGATCGGGCTCGCGCCCGGCGCCCGCGGGCGCTCCGCCTGGCGCGGGACGGGCATCGCCGCCCTGCTCGCGATCGCCGTGGTCTTCCCGCTCCAGCAGGTCGGCCGGCTGACCTCGCTACGCACGGATATACGCGCGCGGGCGCGCGTGCAGTCAGACCTCCACGCCCTGGCGCTGCCGGGCTGCCGCCCGCTGTTCGTGCCCGACCACCGGCTCGTGCCGCTGCTCGCCTACTGGCACGACCTGCGGCCGCAGCACATCCTCGTGCGGTCGCCGGACACGGGCTCGGGCGTCCTCATAGTTCCCGCGAGCGCGCGCGTGCAGCGCCTCTCGATCCTCGACCCGCACGAGCCGCGCCCGCGCCGGCTCAGCGCCCCGCCCGGCTGGCGCGAGGCGGGCGCCAACCGCTCCTGGCACGCGTACGCCACCCCGCTCTGCCACTACTTCGAGCGATGAAAAACGGACCGTGCACCCGTCGTCGAAATTGGTCCCCGGGCGTGCCCGCCGACCGGTGACTACTGCCAGGCTTCCCCGTGGCGCATGGGCGGTACCGCTTAAGGCTGCTTCCTCCCGGATCTGACCTGGTTCACGGCCGTCCACCGCACGGGACCTGGCCATCAACGCCATCGACCGGCGTACTGGCCCCGAAGGCTCAAATCCTCATGACGGGAATTCAGCCTCGCTAGAGCGGATTGCGAGTGCAGGGCACCGCTACCTCCCCGCCTAGCACGGTCCGGTAGGAAGCCTAGCGCCCAAAACCGGGTACCCCCACGTCATGGCTACGGGGATAGGGCTCATCCTGATCGGGTTCGCGTTCGTCGCCCTCTCGCGCCCGTACATGGAGATGGCCGCCGGCGGCAGCGGCGAGATTCCTCCGCCGGCCCCCAAGCGCTGGCCGCTGATGCGCCGGGCGCTGCACCTCGGCAAGCGCGGCGGTGCGCACCTGCGACTGGGCGTGGGGCAGCTGATCGGCCTCGGCGCGATCGTGCTCGGCGTCGTCCTCTTGCTGCGCTAGTCGCTCAGAATGACCAGCCGCGCGCGAGGATCGCCTCGGCCAGCGCATCGACCAGGCCCTCCGACGGCCGCGGCATCGGGAAGCGCTGGACGATCGACTGGATCTCGGCGGGCTCGAGACCAAAGTCCCGCGCCGCTCTCAGCATCGCCAGGTAGTGCCCTGCCGGACTAGTGGAAGGTCCGTCTGGAATCTCCCGCTCCATTCGACCTGTCTTACCCCGCCTGCCTCCGTTTCTAATCCGGCGTATGGTGGGCGCGTGAGCTGGCTCTCAGAAGGATTCGCCCATCCGGAGTACGTGCGTGTCCCGAGCGGGCACCACCTCCGGCCCATTCGGGAGTCGGACGTGGACATCGACTACCCGGCGGTGATGGGCTCGCGCGAGACACTGTGGGCCAAATACGGCGAGGCCTGGGGCTGGCCGCCCGAGACGATGACCTATGAGGCCGACCAGCAGGACCTCCGCCACCACGAGGACGAGATTGCCGCGCACGAGACGTTCAACTACGCCGTGCTCGACGAGGACGAGGACGCGCTGTTCGGCTGCGTCTACATCGATCCGCCCGACGACCGCTCCCCGTCCGGCAGCGACGCGGTCGTCTCGTGGTGGCTCGTGGACGACGCCCGCGGCAGCGAGCTCGAGCGCGCGCTCGACGAATTCGTGCCCAGTTGGCTCGCGGACACGTGGGGCTTCCGCAACGTCCACTACTTTCCCTAGCCGTCCTACACTTCTCCCCCTCTCCGGGCGCGTAGCTCAGTGGGAGAGCGCTCGCTTCACACGCGAGAGGTCGCTGGTTCGAAACCAGCCGCGCCCATCAGACGAAAGTCCCGCTAGAGCGGGGTTTTCTCGCTCTAGGTGGCCTGCCCCTGGAGGTGGGCTGAGGTGGCCGCGGAGCCCATATTGCGCTCTCCTCGCCCCTTCCCGACGTCGGCGAGGACCTCGGCGAGCCTGATCACCTCGCCGTTCACGAACGCGGCGAGGCGCTCCCGGTCGCCTCGCGCAGGCGCATCGCGCGGGCGTACACCCTGAGCGTGAAGCTCGGATCCGTGTGGCCGAGTTGCCCCATCACGTAGACCGGATCGCGGCCGAGCGCGAAGAGGAGCGACGTGAACGACCTCCTGAGCGAGTGCGGCGTCAGGCGCGGCAGCGGGTCGTGACCGTCCTCGGCCAGCGCCGTGTTCGCCCGCTCG
>DASXNY010000167.1:0-6418 GCA_036494715.1 Thermoleophilaceae bacterium | reverse complement strand
GCGTAGGGGCCGACGAGGTCCATCGCCACGGTGGTGGCCCACATCGCGACGTCGCCCGCCTTGAGCTTGGACATCGAGCCCTGGCCGGCGGTCATCGGCACGCCGTTGCGCCCCATCCAGGCGGCGCGCCACACGAGCATGCGCGCGGCGTCGACCTCGGTGGCCATGTCCGCGATCACCTGCTGGATGCGCTGCTGCTCGAGCAGCTCCCGGCCCTCCTCCTCGCGGCCCTCGAGGTACTCGAGCGTGTACTCGTACGCCGCGCGCGCGATGCCGAGCGCCGAGGCGCCCACCAGCGGGCGCGTGATCTCGAACGTCGCGAGCGCGCCCGAGGAGCGGCCCGTCGACTTGCCCGAGCGCGCGCGCTCGAGCTTGGCGTTGAGCTTGTCCATGCCGCCGAGCAGGTAGTCCACCGGGACGCGGCAGTCGTCGAGCACGACCTCGCCGGTGTGCGAGGCGCGGATCCCGATCTTGTCCTCCTTCTTGCCCTGCGAGAGTCCGGGCGTGCCCTTGGGAACGATGAAGGTGGCCTGGCCGCGGTGGCCAAGCTCGGGGTCGACGGTGGCGATGACGACGGTCACGTCCGCGATGCCGCCGTTCGAGATGAAGACCTTGGTGCCGTTGAGCACCCACTCGTCGCCGTCGAGCTTGGCGGTGGTGCGCAGCGACTTGACGTCAGAGCCCGCGCCGGCCTCGGTGACCGCGTAGGCGCCGAGCTTGATCTCGTCGCCGAGGCCGTAGCACTCGGGCAGCCACCTGCCGATCTGCTCGGGCGTGCCGGAGGAGGCGATGCCCGCCGCCGCGAGCGACGAGGCGGAGATGGCGAGCGCGATCCCGGCGCAGCCCCAGTGCAGCTCCTCGGCGTAGATCACGCCGTTGAGGCCGCCCGGATCGTTGGCCATCTTCTCGAGGTATTCCATGCCGTGGAGCTTCCACTTGCGCGCCTCCTTGAGGACCTCCCACGGCACGCTCTGCTCGCGGTCGTACTTGGGCGCGACAGGCCGAATGACCTCCTCGGCGAACTTGTGACAGTGAGCCTGCCACTCGAGCTGGTCATCAGTCAGGCGGAAATCCACTTGGTCGCCTCCCGTTTCAAGTCGCTTGCGCGCGGCGCACGCGCTCTCCAAATTGTTGACTGACGAGTCAACCAAGCGCAGGATACAAGCTCCGCCTGCCGCCAGTCGCGGCGTTATCTTGGCTTACGTGCGCCGTCCGCTCGCCGTGCTGCTGTTCCTCGCGCTGCTCGCGCTGAGCGGCTGTTCCGGCCGCCTCAACGAGAAGAACAACGGCAACGGGCGCACGAACGGCGGGGCTCCGCAGATCAGCGCCCAGGCCTCGAGTCCGTCGGCGACGGCCGAGCTCGGCTTCCCCGTGACCGCCACGAGGAACACCACGCGCGTCGCGGGAGCCGACCCGATCGCCGACGTCGCGGGCGCTGTCAGTGCTGTCTTCCCCGCCACGTCGCCGGACAACCGGCCGCACGCCATCGCGATCGTCGACAAGAACAATTGGCAGGGCGCGATCGCCGCGTCCGTGCTGATGGCACAGCCGCTCGGCGTTCCGATCCTTCTGAGCGACGGCGGCAAGTTGCCGTCGGTTTCGAGCGACGTCCTCAAGCACCTCAAGCCCACCGGCTCCGCCCTCGCGCAGAATGCGCAGCTCATCCGCATCGGCGACAGCGCCGCACAGGTGCCGGGCTACAAGACGGCGGTCATCCCGGGCACCGACGTCTACGGCATCGCCGCCGGGATCGACCAGTTCTTCTCGGTCGCGCGCTCGAAGCCGGCCAAGAACGTGCTGGTGACGACCGGCGAGCAGCCCGGCTTCGCCATGCCCGCCGCGGCCTGGGCGGCGCGCTCCGGGGACAGCATCCTGTTCGTCAAGCGCAACGTCGTGCCGGCCTTCACCCGCTCCGCTCTGCGCCGCCACAAGCACGCCACGATCTATGTGCTCGGCCCCTCGAGCGTGATCGGCGCGAGCGTGCTCAAGTCGCTCGGCAAGTTCGGGACCGTGCACCGCATCGGCGGCATTACGCCGGTGCAGAACGCGGTCGCCTTCACGCGTTACCAGAGCGGCCAGTTCGGCTGGGGGATCACCACGCCGGGCCAGAACTTCACGGTGGCGAGCACGACGCGTCCCGCCGACGCCGCGGCGGGCGCCGTGCTCGGCACGGCCGGCGTTTACGCGCCGCTGCTCCTCACGGACCAGGCGGCCACGCTGCCGACGCCGCTCGAGAACTACTTCCTCGACGTCCAGCCGGGCTACCAGTCGAATCCCAACGCCGGCGTCTTCAACCACGTGTGGATCCTCGGCGACAGCGGCACGGTGTCGGTGGCCGCGCAGGGCCGGCTCGACTCGATCACCGCACTCGTGCCCGTCCAGTCGCAGTCGCCCTAGCGAGTGCCTTAGTAGCTTTCAGGCCGTGAGCGAGTACGAGAAGCCGGGCCGCGCGCCCACCGTCGAGGACGTGCGCCAGCTGATGGGCGCCTCCACGCCCCACTTCGCGCTGCAGATCCGCAACCGCATACGGCGGCTGATCGCGGACCTGCCCGCCGGCGACCCGGCGCGCATCGAGGGCGAGCGCGAGATAGCGCGCCTCGAGCGGATCGCCTTCGACGGCGAGCACCGTGGGCATCCCGGCGCTCCCGGCGAGCGCGAGATGCCCAGCATCCAGCCGCACTAGCGCGAGCGCTAGCCGGCCGGCCGGCAGCACCAGGGACCAGCGGCGGGGAAGCCCGCCGGGCCGACCCGGTCCGGCTCGAACGCGCGCGAGATGTTCGACACCGCGGTGACGTGGGTGGCGGGCGCGGAGCGCAGGAACAGCCACTGGTTGGCGTTGCTCCAGGTGACGAGCAGCCAACGCCCATCCGGCGACCAGCGCACGGCGGTGAAGCGCCCGCCGCCCACGTACACACTGCGCGCCCGCCAGCCCCGCGAGGCCACGCTGAGGCGGAACACCTGGCTGCTGTTCGCCGCAGCGTCGTAGCGGGCGAGCGCGATCGTGCGCCCGTCGGGCGAGAGGTCGGCGTTCTGGAAGCGCAGCCCGGTGCCCGTGGTGAGCAGCTTGAGCACCGCGCCGGTGCGACCGTCGAGCAGCTCGAGCCGCCGCGGGCCGAGCACCATCAGCTCCCTCCCGCCGGTCGTCCACTGCAGCGCGAGCGGCTTCGGATCGGCGGCGCTCACCCGCCAGAGCACTCGCCCGGAGTCGGCAGCGCGCGTGACGATCTGGCCGCCCGTCGTCCAGTAGCTGAGCACGCGACCGGGGCCGGGGCGCCAGGCCGGCACCACGCTCGCCACGTCCCCGGCGAGCGGCCGATCGCCCGTGCCGTCCCCCGCCACCACGCGCAGGGAGCTGCCGCTGAGGTACGCGACCCTGAAGCCGTCGCCGGGCGACCAGCTCGGCTGCCGCGGCCGCGGCAGCCGCGGCAGGATCCAGTGCACGCGCCCGCGCGGGTCCATCGCAACGAGGTTGTTGCCGCGCACCGCGGCCACGAACAACCCGTGCGGCGACCAGGTGGCATCGCGGTAGGGGCCGAGCAGCCGCTTGGAGCCGTCGGCACTGACCACCCAGGTGCCGTCCCGGGAGCCGACCAGCAGCCGCCCCTGCGCAGGCAGCGACACCAGCGCCGGCTTGGCGTGCTTCGCCCCGGTGGTGGAGAAGCGCTGGCTGACCCAATGCGCCACGGTCGCGCCCGACGGCGAGATCGCCAGCGCGGCAACGCCCACCGCCGCGACCGCCACCGCGAGCCAGCGCGAGCGCAGCGGCCGCCGGCGGGCTGGCGCCGGCACATGCGCGAGCCGCTCGAACTCCGCCGCGGCCACCTCCCAGGCGCGCAGCGCGGCGTCCCCCTCGTGCGGCGCCTCGAGCCGGCGCAGCTCGCGCTCCAGCACGCGGTCAGTCACGGGCCACCTCCCCGGCCAGCTCGTCGAGCGCGCGGCGCAGCCGCGAGTTCACGGTGCCGCGCGGCAGCTCGAGCAGGTCGGCGATCTCGCCGGGCGTGTAGTCGAGCACGTAGCGCAGCACCACCACGGCGCGCCGCTCCGGGCTGAGCGTGGCGAGCGCGGCGGCGAGCTCGTCGCGGACCTCGGGCTCGTCACGGGACTCGGCGTCGGGCGGCTCGACGTCCAGCTCGCGCCGCAGCGCCCGCGAGCGCGCCCAGTCGATCGCGCGGTTGACGACGATGCGGTGCAGCCACGGGCCGAACGGCCTGCGGCGGTCGAAAGTGTGGAGCGCCCGCAGTGCGGCGAGGAACGCCTCCTGCGCGATGTCCTCGGCCGCGGCGCGGTCGTAGACGACGAAGTAGGCGGCGCGGTAGGAGGCGGGCCAGTAGCGTCGGAAGAGCTCCTCGAGGTCGTCGCGGCTGCCCGCCTGCGCGCCCTTGACCAGCGCGCGCTCGGACCTGCCCGCGCGCCGCAGCGGCCGCGGCTCGGCCAACGCAAGCTCACCCGTATCTGAGGTCACGGCCCGCCCCCCATACTCCTACCTACGGGGCGGGAGCCGCAAGAGGTCCCTACGAGGCGGCCTGCCCCACCTCATCGACGCCGCGCGCGACGCGCACCAGCTCGTCGTCCGGCAGCGCCTCCTCGATCAGCGGGAACAGCACGCGCTCCTCGTGGCGCACGTGCGCGTCCAGCCGCTCGCCCAGCGCGTGCAGGCGCTCGTGCGGCGGGTCCTCCTTCAGCGCTCCCAGCTCGTACGCCTCGCGCCGGATTTCGACGTGGTCCACGAGCACCTTCACGACGGCGTCGCTGCGTGCGTCCGCATAGGCCGAGTAGGCCGGCAGGAGCACCTCCTCCTCGGCGCGGAAGTGGAGGTGCCCGACCGTGAACCAGAAGTCGAGGAAGTCGCCCAGCACGTCGCCCGCGTCATCCTCCGCGGCGCGCTTGAGCCGCATGGCCTGGAAGAGCGCCTGGTGGTGGTCGCGCGACAGCTGTTCGAGCGCCTGGTGCCGTTTCATCGACGGCACATCATGGCGAAACTTCCTCGAGCCTCCGATCTCGCGTGCGGATGCCGAACTGGGCGATCACGGCGGCAACGCCAAGGCAGCCGGCGAGCACGACGAACGACGTCAGCGCGCCCATGTCGGCGATGTGCGGCGCGATCAACAGCACGCCAATGCCGCCGCCGAGGTGCCCGACGCCGTCGACGAGCGCGAAGCCCGTGGTGCGCGCGCGGGTTGGGAAGTTCTCGGCCGACCACGCGTACGTCATCGGCACCCAGAGGTTGAAGCCGAAGAACACGATCCCGGTGCCGATGAAGGCCCAGGTGGTGTTGTGCTTGCCGGCCTCCGCCGCGAGGATGCCGCCGCCGAGCGTGATCAGCGCACAGACCGGCAGCCACAGCTTGCGCTCGAGGCGCTCGGCGATCAGCGGCGCGGTGATGCCGGCGACGACGAAGCCGATCACCCCCATCGCGATGATCAGCCCCGCCTCCGGCGGCTTGTACTTGAGCGCCGTGTAGATCGACGTGCCGCCGGCCGAGAACGCGTAGACGGTGATGTAGGCGAGGAACCACATCGAGAACAGCAGCAGGATGCGCTTGAGGTAGACACCGTTGCTGAAGAGCTCGCGATAGGGCGCCCGCTCGGACACGCTGTCCGCGTCGTCGACGGGCACGGGGTCGGGGAGCGGGCCGTGCTTCGACGCACGCGCCTCCATCTCCCCCACCACCTCCTCCGCTTCGTCGAGGCGGCCGCGGCCGATGAGCCAGCGCGGCGACTCCGGCAGCTCGAAGCGCAGCACGATCGCGACGAGCGCGAGCAGCGCGCCGATCGCGTAGGTCCAGCGCCAGCCGTCGGTGAAGGTCGGCGAGGCCTTTGCCCAGGAGAGGCCCTCGGGCCACGGCGCCGGCTCGGTGGTGAGGATCAAACCGACCCACACGCCGAGGAACGCCCCGACCGAGGACATCAGGAAGATCAGCGAGGTGAACTTGGCGCGCGCGCGGCGCGGCGCGACCTCGCCGATGTAGGTATTGACGATCGCCAGGTCGGCGCCGATGCCGACGCCGGTCACGATGCGCGCGATCACGAACTGCGTGTAATCGGGCGCGAGCGCGTTCCAGAGCGCCCCGAGCCCCGTGATCAGCATCGTGAAGAGCAGCATGTTGCGCCGCCCGATGCGGTCCGCGACCGGGCTCAGCCCCAGCGTGCCGATCACGTAACCGGCGAGGTTGAGCACGATCGGGACGCGCAGCGCGGTGAGCGCGTTCTCAGGCGTGCAGCCCTTCTTCAGGTCGACACAGCTCTGGATGAAGCCGACGTTGATGTCGAAGATGTCGTAGAAGGTGAAGAGGAAGCCGAGGCCGAGGATCCCGATGAACATGAACGGGAGCGACCAGATGTCGATCCTCTCGAGGCGTCCGAGCAGCTCGTTTGCCCGGCTGCCGCCCACGGCGCCCGGCTCGGCAGATCTTGTACGC
>DASXNY010000166.1:0-69940 GCA_036494715.1 Thermoleophilaceae bacterium | reverse complement strand
GAAGCGGGTGTCGGGATCGGTGCCGTGGTTGCGCAACTCCTCGAGGTTCCAGCCCGCCCCGATGCCGAAGATCAAGCGTCCGCCCGAGAGCACGTCGACGCTCGCCACCGCCTTGGCCGTGACGATCGGATCGCGCTCGGTCACCAGGCAGATGCCGCTGCCGACCTTGATGCGCTCGGTGGCCGCAGCGGCCGCCGTGAGCGCGGCGAACAGGTCGTAGGTGTGCCAGTAGCTCTCGGGCAGCTCGCCGCCGTCCGGGAACGGCGTCGCCCGGCTCGCCGGGATGTGCGTGTGCTCCGGGAAGAAGACCGACTCGAAGCCGCACTCCTCGGCCATCCGTGCGAACTGCCCGGGCGAGACCGAGTAGTCGGTGGCAAAGATCGCAACGCCGTAGTCCACGGCGGCGCAGTGTATGGAGTGGCGCGTTCTTGCCAAGGCGGCGGTGGCCGTGGCGATCGCCCTCGAGCGCACCTGACGCCAGGCCGGGTTGCCCCGAAGGCGCCGACGCGCCACTATGCACACATGCTCGTGCCCTTCGCGCACATCGCCGGCGTGCCCGTGGAGGAGACGGCGCTCGCGCTCGCGCCCGCCTGGGGCGGTGCGGTGGTGCTGCTTGCCGTGCGAGCCCGGTCACTGCGCGAGCGGCTGACGAAGCGGCGGCGGCGCGACGTCTAGAACGGCCGCGGGTCGACTTCCTCGACGCGCCAGTGATGCAGCACGCGCCCCGGCCAGTGCTCGTCCTCGCTCGGGAACAGCACGAAGCGGCTGATGGTGCGCTGGCCGCCCTCGTGGTCGCCGTAGAGGAGATCGATGGTCAAGGCGTCCCGCTCCGCCAGCGCCTCGCGGGCGGGGGTCAGGAAGGGATCGTCCGCGTCGCGCACCGCGCCCTGCCACCAGCCGAGGTCGCCGGGCGGGACGTAGAGGTCGAGTTGCTGGGCGCGGAAGTCGTCGATCACGTCCCGGGGGTCGAACCCGACCCGCCGCCCGCGCGAGAGGTACCAGCCGTGTAGCACGCCGAGCCCCGCACCCACGTTGCGCAGCGGGATCACCATGTAGACGTTGCCGTCAACTTCGGTCACGGCCGCGGTGCCGCCCTCGACCCGGAACGACTGCTCGTCCCCGAAGCCGACCTCCAGGCCGGGATCCTGTTCGCGCGAGAGGGTGAGGACGGGCCGCAGGCCGACCAGCAGCGCTCGCTCGGCGACGCGGGCGGCGCGGTTGGCCGAACGCACGGAGGCGAAGGTGGCCACGGCGAGCACGAGCGTGCCGCCGGCCGTGGCGAGCGAGGAGATGGTGACCCAGTCGGCCATGTTCGGGTGGGAAGGTAGCGCGCGCCTAACCCAAACTTCATGAATCTTTCAGAAGGCCTTATGGCCCGTTGAGACGGCGCTGGTTTGATCGCCGGTATGACGGCAGTCATCAGCCACACCGTCAAGCCGATGGAGGCGACACGGTACGTGGGTATGGCCGACTGGTGGGGCCGTCATGTCTGGCTGGAACGAGGCGGCGCGAGGAGCTCGCTTCCCTACCGCGGCGACGACCCCCTGGCAACCTTCGCGTGGGGCCGCCGCGGCATCGGCGCACGAGAGCTGTCGCGGGCGATTCTCCACGACGCCACCGGAAGCGTCGCCCTCGCGGACCGCCTCTGCCGGGACTTCACGCACGAGGTCGTGTCGGAGCTGCCTGAGGTCGGCTTCGAGCTCGATCGCGAGCAGGTGCTCGGCTGGCTGGCCGGGCACCGCGCCGCGGCCTGACAGCCTTCTAGCGCGGCCTCACTAAGTGGACCGCCCACCTGCCGAGCTCGGCTCGACGGGCGGGCGGTCACTGAACCCCGTGTGGACTCGCAGCATCACGAGGGCGTGCTCCCTGTTTGATCCCTGGGAGGGTCTGGAAGCACTGTTTCAAGTGAAGCACCGGAATCTAAGAGGCAACAAAAGATCTGATTGGAATTCGGTTGGAGCTCAGGATCGAAAAGAGGGCGTTGGGAGTGGGCGCTGCCGAGCTGCCTGTGATCGGCATGGGAAGCTGGCAGACGCTGGACCTGCCGCCGCGCCAGCAGTCCCTGGCGGATGAGGTCGTGGGAGCGGCGCTCGAGGCCGGCACCACGGTGTTCGACTCCTCGCCGATGTACGGCCGCTCCGAGGAGGTGTTGGGCACGGCGCTCGAGACGCAGCGCGGCGGCGTCTTCCTCGCGACCAAGACCTGGTCGCGCACGCAGGCGGCCGCTGAGGCGCGCTTCGCCGAGCAGCTGCGGTTCTTCGGCGGCCACGTCGAGCTGATGCAGATCCACAACCTCGTGGACTGGGAGGAGCGGCTCGGCTGGCTCGAGCGCGAGCGCGAGGCAGGCAGCGTGGGGCTGATCGGCGCGACGCACTACTCGCCTGGTGCCTTCGGCGAGCTCGAGACGGTGATGCGCAGCGGGCGCATCCAGGCAATACAGATCCCATACAACCCGCACGAGCGCGAGGTGGAGGAGCGCATCCTGCCGCTGGCCGCCGAGCTCGGCCTCGGGGTCCTGGTGATGCGGCCGCTGGGAGGCGGGTCGCTGGCGCGCTTCTCCCCGCCGGAGGACGCCCTCGAGCTGCTCGGGGTCGACACCTGGGCGCAGGCGCTCCTCAAGTGGGCGCTCGCCGACGAGCGGGTGCACGTCCTGATCCCGGCGACGAGCAGGCCGGAACGCGCGCGGGAAAACGCGGCGGCTGGGTCCGGGCCGGCGCTCGATGCGGATCAGCGGGCGCTGGTGGAACGCATCTCCAGACAGGGCGGGGGTTAGCGCAGGGGAGTGCTCCAGCTAATCGAGCGACCAAGAGACGAGATCAAGCGTCTCGTCTCGCACCCTCCGCGGCGCCCCTCCCGGCGCACGGTACTGCACGTCCTGGCGACGAGCGCGGGTGTGCTCGCGCTGGCCGTCGCGGGCATTGTGCTCGGGCTGCGAGCGTCCGGGCGCACCACCCGCTCGACCGCGATCGGCACGGTGTCGTTCGCCATCTCGCCGTCGCTCCACGGGCAGGTGGACGCCTTCATCCCGATCGCCGACTGGGGCGTCCGCGCGCACGCGTTCCGGGTGCCGCTGAAGATCCACATCGAGCCGCGCTCGGTGCAGCGCGGCGCTGTGGTGAGCGCCGCGAGCGGCAACGGGACCGTGCTTGCGGAGGCCGAGCGCGACTCGCGCCACGCGACGCGCACGGCGCTCCTGCGCGCCTACCTCTGGGCCGTGGGCGCCGCACTCGCGCTCGGGTTGATCGCGGCGCTGGCGCTCGCGCACCGGCCCGAGGTGCGCAGACGCACCGTCGTCGTCACGGCGCTGGCGCCCGCGCTCTGCGCGTTCGTGATCTGCGGCGCCGTGCTGCTGCGGCTGTCCGCGACCTTCGACTCAGACGCCTTCTCCCACCCGCGCTTCTATGCACGCGGCGCCGAGCTCGAGCAACTCCTGCGCGTGGCGGACAACGCGCAGCGCGAGGCGTCGGGCTACACCTCGCAGGTGCAGCGCGCGCTCGGGAGCTTCGCGGCGCTGGTGGCCACCGGCGGCCGCTTCGCGCGCAGCGTCCCGGTGACCCACCAGGCGATCCTCGCCTCGGACCTGCACGACAACCTGCTCGCGCTCAAGGCGGTGCAGCGCCAGTTCGGCACGGAGCCGATCTTCTTCCCGGGCGACTTCGGCCAGACGGGCAGCTCGACCGAGGCGAGCCTGCTCGTGCCGCGCTTCGCCCGCTTCAAGCAGCCGGTGATCGGGGTGTCGGGCAACCACGACTCGGCGCTGCTCATGCGCCGGCTGGCGGCGAGCGGCGTGATCGTGCTCACCGATACGGGGCGCCTGAACGGCGCCGGCAAGACCGACGGCAGGCCGGTGCAGAACGTCCTCGGCACGCGCGTGGCTGGCTGGCCCGACCCGCTCGAGTCGACGCACGGCAGTCCGTCCAGCGCGAGCCGGATCTTCTCCTTTGCCGACTTGCCCGGTGGCGGCAAGGCCGACTACTTGCAGGCGGAGCAGCAGCTGCTCGACTGGTTCAACCGGCTGCCCGAGGAGCCCGACGTGGTGCTCGTTCACGAGAACGGGCTCGCGCAGTTCCTCGCGCGCTCCCTACAGAGCCAGGGCTACAAGCGTCAGCTGCTGATCCTGACCGGGCACGATCACCTTCAGCACACCGATCTCTACGGGCGAATCGTGGTCGTGGACGGCGGCACGGTGGGCGCGGGCGGCGTGTTCGGCGCGAGCAAGTCGCCCGTGGGCTTCGCGAGCCTCAACCTCAGCGCGGCCGGGCACCTCGAGTCGGCCGACCTCGTGCGCGTGCAGCCGTTCAGCGGGGCCGCGCAGGCGGACCGCGTGGTGCTCACATCGAAGAACCCCTGCAGGGGGCAGACGCTCGTCTGCCACAAGCCCGGCGGGCCCTAGGCCGCGGGCGGGAAGTCCGGCACGCGCAGCTCGTCGTTCCGCTCGCTGTAGCGGTAGCCGAGGTAGGCCACCCCCAGCGCGGCGAAGATGGCGAGCAGGATCGCGGCGGCCAGGTCGGTCTTCAGCATCGAGTAGGCGCCCACGATTTGCGAAACGATCAGTACGCCTCCGCCGAGCTCCATCTGCTTCAACCCGAGTGCGACGAACGCGCCGACCAGCAGCACGAGCGCGACGATCGACACCACGAGGTGGCTGTGCTGGGTCGACGACATGCAATCCGGCACGCCGCAGGGGCCGATCTTCGCGCCCAGCGAGGCACCCCATACGAGGAGCGGCAGCGAGGTGAGCCCGATCAGGCTCAGCGCGAGATCCGCGTGCAGTCTCGAGATCAGCAACCAGCCGATCGGCAGGGGCAGAACGAAGCCGACGAACAAAAGCACCCAACCCACGCCGCGCAGTGTACGCGCGCCCGCCCCGCACCGCAGCGGTTGACAGGCAGGTTGCGCGTTACTCTCGTCAGCCGTGGACTCGCATCCGGTACGTGACCCGTTGGCGGGGGTGCGTGAGGAGGAGCTCGTAGAGCGCCTGCGCGCCGGCGACGAGGCGGCGTTCGCGGCGCTCGTGGACCGCTACCAGCCCTCGCTCGTCCGGCTCGCTCGCATGTACGTGCGCGACCGCTCGACGGCCGAGGAGGTGGCGCAGGAGACCTGGCTCGCGGTGCTCAACGGCATCGACCGCTTCGAGGGCCGCTCGTCGTTCAAGACCTGGCTGTTCCGCATCCTCACCAACCGGGCCAAGACGCGCGGTCAGCGGGAGGCGCGCAGCGTGCCGTTCTCCTCGATCGGCGAGCCGGGCGAACCCGCCGTCGATCCCGATCGCTTCCAGGGCGAGGGCGAGCAGCATCCGGGCGGCTGGCGGGTGTTCCCGACGCCGTGGGAGGGCGACCCCGAGGAGCGGCTGCTCGCCGGCGAGACGCGCGCGCTGATCCTCGACACGATCGAGCAGCTGCCGCCCAACCAGCGCGCCGTGATCACGCTGCGCGACATCGATGGCTTCAGCGCCGAGGAGGTGCGTAACGTCCTGGACGTCAGCGATACCAATCAGCGGGTGCTCCTCCACCGCGCACGCTCGAGGGTGAGGCGAGTGCTAGAGCAATATCTGGAGGACGGAGCATGAGCTGCAAGGAGCTCGTAGAGCTCGTAACCGACTATCTCGAGGGTTCGCTGTCGTGGCGGCAACGGCGCCGCTTCGAGAAGCACATCGCGAAATGCGACGGCTGCACGGCCTATCTCGAGCAGATACGCGTGACCGTGCGCGCGATTGGCACCCTGCGCGAGGAGGACATCCCGCCCGCCACGCGCGACGAGCTGCTCGCCGCCTTCCGTGACTGGAAGCCCGCCTAGCGAGCCGGGCAGCGCCGAGCGAGTCTCGACGCTCGAGCTGTTCTTCGACCTGGTCTTTGTCTTCACGATCACGCAGCTGAGCACGCTGCTCGTGCACGAGACGAGCTGGAGGGGCGTGTTCCAGGTGGTGCTGATGCTCGGCGTGATCTGGTGGATGTACGACGGCTACGCCTGGCTCACCAACGCCGTGCCGCCCGACCGCCCGAGCAGACGCGTATTCCTGCTGGCGGCGATGT
Source organism: Thermoleophilaceae bacterium (assembly GCA_036494715.1). Classification (GTDB taxonomy): domain Bacteria; phylum Actinomycetota; class Thermoleophilia; order Solirubrobacterales; family Thermoleophilaceae; genus JAICJR01. The sequence goes on along the minus strand of DASXNY010000166.1, from coordinate 63,908 downwards.
CCGCGTTCCTCGTGCTCGCGCTGGCGATCCCCGACGCGTTCCGCGGCAGCGGGGCGAGCTTCGGCATCGCCTACCTCGCGATCGTGCTGATCCACTCCGGGCTGTTCGCGAGCTCCACGTCGCAGAAGATCACGCACGCGATCCTCGGCCTCGCGCCGATCAACCTGCTGTCGGCACTGCTCGTCCTGGCCGGCGGCATCGCGGGTGGGACGGCGCAGTACGTGCTCTGGGCCGCCGGCTTCGTGTCCGAGTGGCTGACGCCGTACTTCATCCAGAGCGGCGGCTTCCTGATCGCGCCGGCCCACTTCGTCGAGCGCCACGGCCTGGTGGTGATCATCGCGATCGGCGAGTCGGTGGTGGCCGTGGGCATCGGTGCCGGCGGCCTGCCGGTCGACCTCTCGCTCGTGGGCGTGGCGGTGCTCGGCCTCCTGCTGAGCGCGTGCCTCTGGTGGGCCTACTTCGGCAGCGGCGACGGCGACCGTGCCGAGGAGGCGCTCAACGCGGCGCCGGCCGCGCGCCGCCAGCGGCTGGCGGTCGGCGCGTTCGGTTACTGGCACCTGCTGATCCTGCTCGGCGTGATCGCCATCGCCGCCGCGCTGCGCCACGCGATCGGGCACGCGTCGGAGGACCTGAGCACCCAGCAGGCGCTGCTGCTCGGCGGGGGCGCCGCGCTGTTCCTGCTCGGTGACGTGTTCTACCGCGTCACGCTCGGCCTTGGACGCGGGCCGTGGCGACTCGTGGCGGCCGCGCTCGCTCTCGCCACGATCCCGCTCGGGCTCGGGGCATCGGCGGTTGCGCAGCTGGGTGCGCTCGTGGCCCTGCTGGCGGGTGCGCTGGCCGCCGAGCAGGCAGCCGCCCGCGGCGTCTACCTGTCGGGCCGGTCCGGGTAGACGTCGTCGATCGTGGTGAGCGCGAGGTAGGGGGCGTCGCCGAGCGCGGCCGAGATCGCCTCGCCGCCGCCGGCCAGCCGGTCCAGCACGCTGACGACGCCCACCACCTCCAGGCCCTCGCTGCGCACGCGCTCGATCGCCTCCACCGTCGAGCCGCCGGTGGTGACCACGTCCTCGACGATCAGCACGCGCTCGCCGGGCTCTGGCAGCGGCCCCTCGATCCAGCGCTGCAGACCGTGCTCCTTGCGCTCCTTGCGCACGATGAAAGCTTTCTCAGGAAAGCCGACCGCGAGCGGCGCGCACGCCACCGGGATCGCGCTCACCGGGACTCCGCCCACGGCCGTGGCAGCGCATACGCGAGCCTGCGCTGAGACGAGCTCGCCGAGCGCCGAAAAGGCTTCCGGAAGCAGGATCGCGCGCTTGGCGTCGACGTAATACTGGGCCGTGCGCCCGCTCGTGAGCGTGACCTCGCCGATCACGAGCGCGTGCTCGCGCAGTGCCGCGACGAGGCGCTCCCGCGCGCTCGCACCGGCTCCAACATTCGCGGAAGGAGACGTCATTTCGCGCGCGAATCCTAGCCATCGACCCGATGGGGGCCTAGTGATCAAGCGGCTGCTGTTCCTTGCATCGACCGTATGCACCGTCGTCGTGGTGCTTAGCTTTGGCATGTTCGCGGTCGAGGAGGCCAACGCAAGCTCGACGGCGCAGCAGACCAAGGTCAAGACCCTCGACGGGACCGATCTCACGCCGCAGCAGGAGAAGGCGCGTGCGAAGAAGCACACCAAGGCTCGCGAGGCGATCGACGACGCCAACGACGTGCTCACGAAGCCGTTCGACAGCGTCGCGAACTCGAGCAACATCTGGGTCGAGCGAGGCGTGCCGGCGCTGCTGGCGTTCCTGCTCTACTTCGTGGTCCTGCGCGTGCTCGCGGGCTACGCGGTGAAGCTGCGCGTCTAGTGGTAGACGAAGATCGTCTCGCCTAGCGAGATGCCGTCGTAGATCGAGAGTGCGTCCGGCACCGGCACACGGATGCAGCCGTGGCTGGCGGCATAGGGCGGCACCTCTGCGTAGCCGTGCACCGCGTAGCCGCCGATGAAGTAGTTCGAGTCGACCATGCCCTCGGCGTTCGTGCCCGGGGTCTTGGAGTAGAAGTGGAAGGTGCCGAACACGGTCGGCGTCGAGGGCTTGCCTGACGACGCGTGGTAGATGCGCACGGGCTTGCCGCCCTGCGCGAACACGAGCACCTGCCGCGACCAGTCGAACTCGAGGTGGCGGCCGGCCTTCGGGTACTTGAGCTTGTAGCCGCCCTGCCCGCGGAAGAGCTTCTTGAAGATCGTCTTCGACGGCGTCTCGACGCGGGCCATCCCGTTGACCTTGCGGAAGGCGAGCACGGCGCGGCCAGTGGCGTCGTCGTAGTGCCCGTTGCGCGGCGTGACGTAGGCGAGCGCGCGCAGGCCCTCCTGGAGTAGCCGCACGCCCCGGCCGCTCGAGGCGAAGTGGACCTTGGGCTTGGTCACGTGGACGGCGAACAGCGCCTGGGTGACCGGATGCGCGGTGTCCGCGCCGTTGAAGACCTTGACCATCGCCTTGTACGTGCCGAGCTTCTTGGCGGTGAAGTGCAGGAGTACGCCCTGCGCGTTGCCCACCGGCCCGCGCAGCGGCGAGCGCGTGGTGGCGATCTCCTTGCCCTTGAAGTAGATCCCGGCGGTGGCGTAGCCGGCGTCGGCGAACGGGCGCGTGCCCTCGATCAGCACGCGCTGGCCCTTCATCACCCAGACGCGGTGCCCGTCGCGAATGCCCGACGCGAGGTGCAGCTTGACCGCGGGCGCGGCGGAGGCGGAGGCCGAAATGAGGACGAACAGCGCCGCGGAAAGAGCCAGGGTGCGACGCATTGGAGGGAACTTTAACGCGAGCGCAGGCGGATGCGCCATACCCCGACTGCGTTCATCGCGCGGGATGCGAGCGCAGCGCGGGCACAACCTGGGGCGCGATCGAGACGGCGCACAGCATCGCCGCTCCGAGCGCGAACGCGACGCCGCTGCTCGAGTGCACGGTGACCGCGTAGGAGATCGAGTTGTTGAAGGAGTGCAAGCCGATGCCCGGCAGGATCGAGCCCGTGCGCTCGTAGAGCATGCAGAACGCGAAGCCCAGCACGGCGAGCACGGGCAGCACGGAGAGGGTCTGCGAGCCCGTGTAGTGGACGGCCCCGAACACGAGGCCGTCGATCACGGCGGCGGCGATCAGCGAGAAGCGCGTACGCAGCGCCTTGAAGAAGAAGCCGCGGAAGAAGAACTCCTCGCAGATCGGCGCGATCACGATCACGAGGATCGCGGCGAGCACGAGCAGCAGGCCGCCGTTGGTCGCGCCGAGGTCCTTGGCCACGGTCTGCTTGCCGTGCGGGTGGAGGATCAGCTGGTAGGCGACGGAGAACAGCCAAAAGCCCGCGTACGCCGTCAACGCGGCGGTGAGCGCCTTGCGGAACGGCGTGGCCCTGAGCCCGAACTGCCACGGCCGCGGCGGCGCGACCCGCGAGGCGAACACGATCGCGGCCGCGACCAGCAGCCCATCCTGGATCAGTGTGCCGCCCAGCGCGATGCCGGCGCCGCTCGTGGGCAGATCGTGGCCGGTGGCGGCGACGATCACCTGCACGACCGCGGCGACGATGAACACCGCGAGCACGCCGGACACGAAAGCCGCGGGCGCGAACCAGGCGGGCCAGCGCGGGGCGTCGTCCGGAGCGGTCGGCGGCTCCTCGGGGACGCTGCCCGGCGCTTGGTCGAGCTCGCTCGTCACCCGTCCAAGACTAGGGGCGGCAGCTCGGCCAGCGTGCTGATCACCGGAGCCGCGCCACCCGCGCGCGCGTCGCCGTCGCGTTCGACCAGCACTGCCCCCATGCCCAGCGCGAGCGCTCCCTGCACGTCCTTCTCGACTGAATCGCCCACATGTATGGCCTCGGAGGCCTGCACGCCCGCCAGCTCCAGCGCCGCCTCGAACAGCGCCGGCGCCGGCTTGGCCGCGCCCGCCGCCGCCGAGGACACCACGCCGTCGAGCAGCGAGGCGAGGCCGGTGCGCTCGAGCACCTCCGGCAGCGACGAGTCCCAGTTGCTCGCAGCCACGAGCCGCAGGCCACGCGAGCGCAGCTCCTCGAGCGCGGGCGCCGCATCGGCGAAGGCGTCGAAGTGGAGCGAGCCGAGCATCGCCTCGCGCACCACGCCCAGCTCGACGTCCTCGATGCCGAGCGTCGCCCGCAGCACCCCCGCGCAGCGGTCGCGCAGGGCGTCGAGCGACGCCGGGTCGCCGCCCTCGAGATGGTGCTCGAGGTAGTAGTGGATCTCGGCGGCGAAGCCCGCGGCGGCCTGCTCCTCACTCACGTCGACGCCGGCGAGCGCCTTGAGCCGCACGCGCAGGCGCGGCCCAGGCGGCTGCATGTGCACGAGCGTGCCGAGCGCGTCGACGGTGACCGCGCGGATCACGTGACGAGCTGCCACGTGGCGAAGCCCGCCGTGGCGCAGACGAGCAGCGCCGCCGAGGCGACGTACACGAAGCCGCGCACGAGGCGCCTGTCCTGCAGGTCGAGCGCAACCCACATCGGGATCGGGAAGACGACCGCAAGCAGCCGCCCGAACGACATCAGCGGCTGCCAGCCGACGGGCGCCGAGATCGCCGCGACGAGCGATACGAGCGTGTAGATGCCGTAGGCCGGCGGCAGCCGCCGGAAGATCCCCACGAGCGCGACGACCGCGAACACGAGGAAGAACAGATAGAGGGCGTTCTCCGCCGCGACGACGTGGTCCACGGGCGCCCAGGAGACGAGCTGGCCGGCGCCCTTCGCACCGGCCACCGCGGCGTCCCAGGCGCCGAGCACGGGTCCCCTGAAGACGTGGCCCCAGCCGCGCTCGACCGAGAACCAGGCGAATGGCTTGAGCCCGGCGCCCGCCAGCCCGGCGCTGAACGCCACCGCGCCGAGCGGGGCCAGCACGAGCCAGCGCAGGCGCCCACCCTTCCACGCCATCCAGGCGAGCGGCAGGATCAGCAGCACGCCGGTGGGGCGTGTGGCGGTGGCGGCCGCGCAGAGCGCTGAGGCGAGCGCGAAGCGCTGTGTGCGCGCCGAGTAGAAGACGCCGATGCTCAGCGCCAGGAACAGGCTCTCGGAGTAGGGGGCGCTGAAGAAGAGCGACCCGGGCCAGAGCGCGACGAGGAACAGCACCGGTCGCGTGAAGCGCTCACCCAGCTCGAGCTCGACGAGCTTGTGCAGCAGCGTCAGCGCCGCCACGAGCGCGAGCGCCGACACCGCGTACGCCGCCACGAGCAGCGCCGCGCCAGAGCGCACGTCGCCGGCCGCCAGGCGCACGCTCACCGGGTAGAGCGGGAAGAAAGCGCTGAGCGCCGAGCCGCCCTCGTAGCCCGAATGCGCGATCGTCAGGTACCAGATGCCGTCCCAGTGGGCGAGCGAGCCGAGCGTGCTGCCGAGCGGCCCGCTGAGGCCCGGCACGTCGTGCGCCTGCTGCTGGAAGATGCGCGTCGGCAGGAGGTTGACTGCGAGCGCCGCGGACAGCCACACCAGCACCCGCGAGATGAAGAAAACGCGGAGCGCCTCCTGCAGCGCGACCGAGGTCGCGCGCGTGCGCCGCAGCGGGCGAATCCGGGTGCGGTCGAAGATAGCCTCCTGGCTCATGGCTGCCTCGGATGTTGTCATCGCGTCCTCGTTCTGGACCGATCACCGCAACGAGATCACGGCTGTGGCCACCGTGATCCTCGCGCTGCTGCTCGCCCGCTTGGTCGACAAGGCCCTGAGCCGCCGCGCGGTCAAGCTCGCCTCCAGCGTGACGGGGAGGGAGCTCTCTGCAACGGCGGACACGCGGCTGCGGCTTGTGCGTCGGCTGGTGTCGGTCACGATCATCGTTATCGGCATCGCGCTCGCGCTTGCCCAGTTCGCGGCGGTGAAGCGCGTGGCCACCGGGATCCTGGCGTCGTCGGCGGTGCTGGGCCTGATCGTCGGCTTCGCGGCGCGCCAGACGCTGGCCAACGTGATCGCGGGGGTCCTGCTGGCCATAACCCAGCCGATTCGCGTCGGCGACCTCGTCACCTTCCAGGGCGAGACCGGCACCGTGGAGGACGTGCGCCTGAGCTACACGTACGTGAGGGCCGGCGACGGCCGGCGCGTGATCATCCCCAACGAGCAGCTCGCCTCGAGCACGATCATCAACCACACGATCGTCGACCCTCGCGTGCGCGTCGAGGTGTCGCTGTGGATACCGGTGGCCGCGAACCCGGCGCGCGCGCTCGCGGCGCTCGAGGAGGAGCCTGACAGCGACGCGGCCGTGGCGGACATGCAGATCGAGGGCATACGCCTGGACGTGGGCACCTGGGCGCCGACCGCGGCCGACAGGGCCGCTGCGGCGGCAGGACTTCGCCTCAGGTGCATCGAACGACTCCAGCAAGCCTCTATCCTGGGCAGCTAGATACCGGCGTCAAGCGGCTCTGCGTCGCCGGTTGGCCGCCCTCCCCTCGAGAATGACCCACCGGCAACGACAGGCGAGGCGGCGCCGACACAAGGCCCGCCCCAGAAACTGGATTCTCCTCGGCGCGGCCGTCGTTCTTTCGGGAGCGATCATCGCGGGCATCGCGGTGGTGGGCTACATCCTCGCGGTCGCCTCGTCGGCGCCCAACATCGCCGAGCTGAAGCCGATCGACCAGGGCACGACCAGCAAGATCTTCGCGGCGAACGGCCACCTGCTCGGCTACGTGCAGTCGAACGAGATCCGCACCCCGATCGGCTGGAGCCGGATGCCGCCGGTGCTGCGCAACGCGACGGTGGCGATCGAGGACCAGCGCTTCTACCACCACGGCGGCGTCGACTACGAGTCGATCGTGCGCGCGGCGCTGCGCGATGTCACCTCCGGCAAGAAGCTGCAGGGCGGCTCGACGATCACGCAGCAGCTCGTCCGCAATCTCTACATCCGCTCGCCCAAGCGCGATCTCAAGCGCAAGATCCGCGAGGCCAAGATGGCCTCCGAGCTCGAGGAGAACCACTCCAAGCAGTGGATCCTCGAGCAGTACCTGAACGACATCCCGTACGGGACGGTCGGGGGGCGCAGCACGATCGGCGTCGAGGCCGCGTCGGAGGTCTACTTCTCGAAGCACGCCAGCGACCTGACGCTGCCCGAGGCGGCCCTCCTCGCCGGACTGCCGCAGGCGCCGTCCGACTACAGCCCGTTCCTCGATCCCGGAGCCGCCCTGACCCGCCGCAATCAGGTGCTCTACAAGATGTTCCAGAACCACTACATCACGCGGGACCAGGAGCTGACGGCGCAGAAGAAGTCGCTCGGGCTGAACCCCGGGAACCGCTACATCAAGCGGCACGAGCCGTACTTCTTCGACTACGTGCAGGACGAGCTGATCGCCAAGTACGGCGCCAACGTCTTCCGTCAGGGCGGGCTGCGCGTCTACACCACGATCGAGCCGAACCTCCAGGAGGCGGCGCGCAACGCGATCGCCGGCCAGCTCAACCTGCCCAGCGACCCGAGCTCGGCCGTGGTGACGATCGACCCGTCCAACGGGCACATCCTCGCGATGGCCTCGAGCGGCAACTACAAGGGCCGGCAGTTCAACCTCGCGGCGCAGGGGCACCGGCAGCCGGGCTCTGCGTTCAAGACCTTCGTGCTCACGACCGCCATCAAGGAGGGCGTGAACCCCAACTCGACGATGTACGTGTCGAAGCCGCTCAACATCGACGACCCGAAGTACGGGCCGTGGCAGGTGCACACCTTCGGCAACGACTACCTCGGCCGGGTGAACATCGTCCAGGCCACACTGCACTCCGACAACACCGTCTACGCGCAGCTCGACCTGGACGTCGGCCCGGACAAGGTGGCGGAGACCGCCAAGTCGATGGGCATCACCACCAAGCTCAACGGCTACCCGGCGGAGGGACTGGGCGGCCTGCGGCTCGGCGTGTCGCCGCTCGAGATGGCCGACGCGTACGCCACGCTGGCCTCGGGCGGCGTGCACCACAAGCCGGTCGGCATCACCAAGGTCGTCTTCCCGGACGGCAAGTCCGACAACATCGGCCGCAACCCCGGCAACCGCGTGCTCACCGACGGCCAGGCCTATGAGGTCACGAAGATCCTGCATGAGAACGTGCTCGGCGGCACCGGCGTGCGCGCCAACATCGGCTGCCCGGCCGCCGGCAAGACCGGCACCACGAGCAACTTCAACGACGCCTGGTTCGTCGGCTTCACGCCCAGGCTCGCGACCGCCGTCTGGGTCGGCTATCCCAACGCGCTGGTCTCGATGCTGAACGTGCACGGCGCCGGGCCGATGCAGGGCGGCACCTTCCCCGCGATGATCTGGCACGACTACATGAACATCGCGAAGGGCAGCTACTGCGGCGACTTCGCCCCGCCCACGACGCCGGTGGTGTGGGCGCCGTTCTTCGGCCACTACGCCACCACGGGCGCGCCCGGGCCGCAGGTGCAGCAGACGCCCACCACGACCGAAAACGGCACCGGCGGCACGGCGCCCGGCACCTACAAGGGCTACGACCCGCGCCTCTATGCCTCGCCGCCGCAGGGCCAGCCGAAGACCCCGTCGCCGCCGTCCTCGTCGCCGTCGCCTCACAATCCCAGTGGCGATGGAAACGGCAATGGCAACGGCGGCGGCGGCTCGCCCGCAGACCCAACCGGTTAGCCAGGCGCGGCGCTCCGCTTGGCCGGCCGCGGCCGCGCTCGCACTCCTGTGCGTGCTCTATGGCCTGTTGGCCGCGTTGCCGGCGGCAGCCGGCTCGAAGCTCGTCCTGGCGACGGCCGGTGGCTCTCCGGGCTGGCTGCTCGGGCCGCTGCGCTTCGCGGGTATCTCCGGCGCGCGCGGCACGCTGGCGGGGCCGCTCTTCTACGCCGGCCTGTGGCTGGCGCTGCTGCTGTACGTGGCGGTGCTCGTGCGCGTGCGCGACCTGCCCGTGCGCGCCGTGCTGTGGGCGATCGCCGGGCTGCACCTCCTGTTCCTGCTCGCGCCGCCGCTGCTCTCGCAGGACGTGTTCTCGTACATCGCCTACGCGCGCCTCGGCGTCACGCACTCGCTCAACCCCTACACGCACTCACCGCTCGACATCCCGGGCGACGCGGTGTTCGGCTTCGCGGGCTCGAAAGACGCGGTGTCGGTGTACGGCCCGCTGTTCACGCTGCTCACATATCCGCTGGCGCCGCTGGGCGTGGCCGGTGCGTTCTGGACGCTCAAGGTCGTGGCCGCGGCGTGCTCGCTCGGAATCGTGGCGCTCGTGTGGAAGGGGGCGCGGCTGCTCGGGCGCGATCCCCTGCTCCCGGCGGCGTTCGTCGGACTCAATCCGCTGGTGCTTGTGCATGTCGTGGCGGGGGCGCACAACGAGGCCCTGGTGGTGCTGCTCACCGTTGCGGGCGTCGTGGTGTGGGTGACGGGGGGCGGGGGGCAGGTGGCGGGAACTGCTCTCGCTTCGGTCGGCGCCGGCATCAAGGCGTCGGCTGGGCTTGTCTTGCCGTTCCTTGTCGTCGGGTCGCGCGAGCGCTGGCGGCGGGCGCTCGTTGCGGCTGTGCTCGTGTTCGCGCTGATCGCTCTGATTGGACTCGCCGTGTTCGGCACGCATGCTTTGGATGCCTTGAGCTTCTTGAACTCGAACCAGGCGCGTAGCTCGCGCTGGAGCTTTCCGTACAAGACGGCGCAGCTGCTGGGCGCGGTCCTGCCGGGCGACCGGCTCGACTACCGGACGGTGTCGCGCGTGCTCTGGGGCGTGGCGTTCGGCTGCGTGTTCCTGTGGCTCCTGTGGCGCACCTGGCGCGGCGCGGATCCTGTGCGCGCGGCCGGCTGGGCCACGTTCGCGATCCTCGTCGCCTCCGCCTGGCTCGTGCCCTGGTACGTGCTCTGGCTGCTGCCGCTCGCAGCGCTGGCCGCCGACCGCCGGCTGATGGCCGCGAGCGTCGCGCTGTGTGCATGGATGCTCGTGATCGCGGTGCCGCTCTAGTGAGCGAGCTGAGCCTGATCGCCGCGATCGAGCGCGCGCTCACGGCGCGCGGCGGCCGCGTTCTGCGCGGGCCCGGCGACGACGCCGCCGTGGTGCGCGCCGACGGCGCCGTGGCCGTGACGTCGGTGGACGCGATGGTGGAGGGCGTCCACTTCAGGCTCGACACGCACTCGCCCGCGGACGTGGGCCACAAGGCGCTCGCCGCCGCACTGTCGGACCTGGCGGCGATGGGCGCGCGCCCGGGCGAGGCCTACGTGGCGCTCGGGCTGCCGAGCGGCTTCGGCGAGGAGAACGCGCTCGAGCTGGTGCGCGCGATGGAGGAGCTCGCCGGCCGGACCGACACCGCGATCGCCGGCGGCGACGTGGTGTCGGCGCCGCAGCTCCAGCTGGCGGTGACCGTGACGGGCTGGGGCGACTCCGAGGACGCGCTCGCCTACCGCGATGGCGGGCGGGCCGGCGACCTGCTGGGCGTGACGGGCGAGCTCGGCGGCTCGGGCGCGGGGCTGCTGCTGCTCGAGCGCGGCGAGCGCGGCGGGCCGCTCGTCCGGCGGCACCTGCGCCCCGAGCCGCGCCTCGCGGCCGGCGCGGCGTTGGCCGCGGCCGGGGTCAGCGCGATGATCGACGTGAGCGACGGCGTGGCCACCGACGCGCGCCACCTGGCGGAGCGCAGCGGTGTCGAGCTCGTCGTCGACCTGCAACGCGCACCGCTCGCGCCCGGCTTGAACGACGCCGCCAAGGCGCTCGGCCGCGATCCCCTCGAGCTGGCCGTGGCGGCGGGCGAGGACTTCGAGTTGCTGTTCACAGCGCCGCCCGAGCGGCGCGAGGCGATCGAGCGGGCGGCGGGCCTGCCCGTCAGCTGGATCGGCGAGGCACGCGAGGGGAGCGGCCTACGCCTGCTCGCGCCCGGAGGCGGGGAGCTCGACGTCACCGGCTACGAACACGCGTGAGAACCGGCGCAGCTCGTTGAGCCGGGCGCTCCGGCGCAGCATCGCCTCGGCCACCGCATGCGGATCGATCTCGTACTCGCCGTCCGCGACTCTGCGGACGAGGTCAGGATCGATGGCCTGCATCGGCAACCACTCCTCCGGATACTCGCTCTTGCTCACGTGTGCAAAACATACGATCGAAACAGGACGCCTGCTTGGGCGCGAGCCGGCGGATGGGCGGTTGAACGTGCCCCGCTGCCTTCGCGAGTCTTATCGTCAGAGCTCCTAAGCCGCTTCATAGGACGAGCGTCCACAGGAATCAGCGGCGTAACGCCGACTCCGTTCCGCCAAGCGCTCCGGGCCCCGCGTAGCCGCCCGGGCCGAACACGGCCGGGTGCTTGGGCTCCTCAACCTTGGCGACCGGCGGCCGCCGTGCCCGGGCAACGAGGACCGCGACGAGGCAGCCGAACACGCCGATGAAGGCGCAGGCGAACAGCGCCGCCGCGATTCCCACCGTGCCGCTCGTGACGAGCAGGAAGGCGTACCAGAGGCCGCCGAGCGGACCGAGCGACAGCTTGCTCATGTAGTAGAGGACGACGACCGCGAGCGGTAACAGGCCCACCACCACGAGCGCAGGGGCGACCGGTCCGCGGTCGGGGACACGCGCCATTGCCGCGAGCAGCCAGAGGTGCAACGCCGGCACCAGCATCAGCGCCGCGAACGGGTTGATGAACCACACCGCGAGCGTCACGCAGCTGACCGCCAGGGCCACCGCGCAACCGGCGCCGGGCGCCGCCAGGTCGAGCCGCCGGCGCGCTCCGCCGACCGCGATCCTGCGGCCCAGCATCCAGGCCGCGGCCACCACTGCGGCGAGCACCGCCATCACCGCGACGTCGCCGCCGTGCACGGGCCGCACGTCCGGCGCCACCGGGCTCTCCGGCGGATCGGCCACGATCCCAACTACCACCATCAGCTTGGCGATCACGAGCCCCGTGACGAGCGCCAGCACCCCGGCCAGCACCCAGCGCGCGTAGCGGCCCACCGGCTCGTGTCTGCGCCGGGCGCGGGCGAAGCCGTCGATCGAGGCCACGAGCGCGGGCAGGATCAGCGACATCGCCACGAGCGCGACCGCCCACTGGGGCAGCAGGTTGCCCGCCACCGTCACGTAGGAGGTCGGGCCGCGTGCCGGCGGCCCGACGTTCTGATCGACGGCGAACACCGTCCGCAGCGCCGCACGGCCGAGGGAGCCGAGCCGGTCCGGGCTGATCGAGTCGACGCCGCTCTTGTCCTTGGCCGCCGGCAGCTCGCCGCTGCCCGAGAAGCGCACGGTGTCCTCGCCGGCCGCCAGCAGTGGCCCCTGCGCGCCTACGCCGAGCGGGAACGCAAGCCGGATCATCTGCGCCGGCGCGCCGGCGGTATGCGGCTCGCGGCCGAACTCCTCGCTCTCGGAGAGCGACGCCGTGCGCTCGAGCCCCACTCCCACGCGCTGCGAGTCGTTCGACCAGATCTGCAGCGGCGGCACATGCGGGCCGGGGGCGCCGAGATTGGACAGCACGATCACGGTCTCGATCAGGCGCCGATCCGGCAGCTTGTCGAGCAGCCGGTGGATGCCGAGCTCGCCGAGCGTCGAGCCGTCCACCGACGCCAGGGTGATCGTCTTGCGTGACGGCGTGCCCTGGAGCACGCGAGCAATCTCAGCGAGCGCCGCGGTGTCGGACGCGCTGCCCGTGGCGTCGGGGATCGAGCCCGCATCGCGCGGCGCCACCACGACGATCTGGTGCCGGGACGCCCCCGCGCGCCTGCCGATCACGTTGTCGAGCGGCGTGCCGCTGCCGCTCGAGAAGTGGTCGATCACGGTGGTGAAGCCGTGGGCGGCGAAGGTGCGCGCGAGCTGCCTGCCCTCGGCGCGGTCGCCGACGCTGCCGGGTCGCCTGTCCGGGTAGGTCTTGGCGATCTCCTTGGCCGCCATAGTGGCGGTCTTTCCCTGGAAGAGAACGTCCGCTGCGAGCGCCTGTGGCAACGGCGCGGGACGGTCTTCCAGCGAAAAAGCCGCCACGATCAGCGCCAACAGAGCCGGAAGGAAAGCCGCGCGATAGAGCCGCGGCTCGATCACGATGCGAGCGTCACCACCAATGGAACCTACAATCTCCTGGGGGCGGCGTTTGGATGGCCCCCCACCAGCATGTCGCCACAGCCCGCTCGCATCCTCCTCGTAGACGACGAGCAGTCGGTTCAGAAGCTGCTGGCCTACCCCCTCCGCAAGGAAGGCTATGAGGTCGTGCCGGCGCTGGACGGCGAGGAGGCGCTCGAGCGCTGCCGCGGCCAGACCTTCGATCTGATCGTGCTCGACGTGATGCTGCCGAAGCTCGACGGCTTCGACGTCTGCCGCCAGATCCGCGCGCAATCGAGCGTCCCGATCATCATGCTCACCGCCAAGGCCGAAGAGTTCGACAAGGTGCTCGGCCTGGAGCTCGGCGCGGACGACTACATCACCAAGCCGTTCTCGATGCGCGAGTTCCGCAGCCGGGTGAAGGCGGTGCTGCGCCGCTCGGACCTCTTGCGCGAGGAGCAGCGCGACGAGGAGCCGCTCTCCGCCGGCGACCTGAGCGTCGACTTCGCGAAGCGCACCGTGGAGATCCGCAGCGAGCCCGTACGGCTCACCTACGTCGAATTCGAGATCCTCTCGATCCTCGCCCGCAACCCCGGCCGGGTGTTCAGCCGCACGATGATCCTCGACCGGCTCTGGGGTGACTCCTCCTACCGCGACCCGCGCACGATCGATGTCCACATCCGGCACCTGCGCGAGAAGATCGAGCGCGATCCGAAGGATCCGGAGTTTCTCTTCACCGTGCGCGGCGTGGGGTACCACTTCAGAGACCGATGAAGCTGCCGCTGCCACCGGCACGCTCCCTCGGGAACAAGCTGGCGCTGGTGTTCTTCGCGGTCATCGCGGTCGCGTTCTCGGTCATCTTCTTCGCCGTCGTCCCGCAGCTTCAGACCAACCTGGAGCACCAGCGCGTGACCGAGCTGCGGCGGCTTGTGCCGTTCTTCACCACGCGCTTCGAGAACGTCCTCATCCCGAACGAGTCGGACCGCGTCAAGGACGACTACGTGCGCTCCGTCGGCGACAGCTCGGACGCCGAGGTCACGGTGTTCGCGCCGCCGCCCGCGCCCTGGGTCGCCTTCAGCTCGCGGCCCAACCAGGAGGCGCGCGGGAGCAGGGCGCTGGCGGCCCTGGCGTTCCGCACCGGTCACATGCAGGCGGGCGTGCAGAGCGTGAACGGCCAGCGCTCGGCGCAGGCCGCGGTGCCGCTGCGGCGCAAGGGTCAGAAGCGCGTCGAGTGGATCGTCGTCTACTCGCGCGACCTCGCGGACGTGCAGGACGCGGTGTCCCTGATCCGCACACGCGTGCTGATCGCCGGCGGCATCGCGCTGCTGATCGCGCTCGTGGGCGGCTACATGGTGGCCCGCGCCCTGGCCCGCCGCGTGCGCCGGCTCGAGACCGCCGCCAAGCAGGTGGCCGACGGCAACTTCATCGAGCCTCTGCCGGAGGACTCGGACGACGAGCTCGGCCAGCTAACGCGCACCTTCAACGAGATGCAGGTGCAGCTCGCGCGCGTCGACAGCGCGCGGCGCGACTTCATCGCCAACGCCTCGCACGAGCTGCGCACGCCGATCTTCTCGCTCGGCGGCTTCGTCGAGCTGCTCCAGGACGAGGACCTCGACGAGGAGACACGCACCGAGTTCCTGTGGCTGATGCGCGAACAGGTGGAGCGGCTCCAGAAGCTCGCGGTCTCGCTGCTCGACCTGTCCAGGATCGATGCCGGCTCGCTTGAGCTGAATCCCGAAGATGTCGACCTAAACGAACTGGCGCGCGAGGTAGCCGGCGAGTTCACCCCCGCCGTCAGCCGGCACCACACGCGGCTCCAGCTCAAGCTCCCGGCGGGCGACATCGAGGCTATTTGCGACCGGGAACGGGTAGCCCAGATCATGCGTATCTTGCTTGACAACGCGCTACGCCACACGCCGGAGGGAACTCAGGTCACCGTGTCCGCAGGCCGCAACAACGGAAGCGCAGCACTCACCGTGTCCGACACCGGCCCCGGTGTGACGGGCCCTGCCGCCGATCGCGTGTTCGAACGCTTCTACACGGGCGACGCCGCCCGCGGCTCCGGCCTCGGGCTCGCGATCGCCCGCGAGCTGGCGGACCGCATGAGCGGGAAGATCGAGCTGCGCACGGCGAAGGGCCGGACCGCGTTCACGCTCGAACTGCCGGCCACGGACGAGAACGGCTCGGCGTGAGGCGCGCCGCGCTGTGCGCCGGCCTCCTACTGGCGCTGCTCGCCGCGGGCTGCGGCGGCGGCGGCAAGAGCGACCAGCCTGCCGGCAACTCGGGACCGGTCACCGTCACCAACACCAAGGTTCAGGTGGTCGGGGGCGGCGGCGAGGTGGCGGGCTTCAATCCCGCGGCGATCTATCGCCAGTACGCGCCCGGCGTGGTCACGGTGATCTCGATACTCCCCGGCGGCGGTGGCGGCCTGTTCGGTGGCGGGGACCAGGGCGCCGAGGAGGCGCTCGGCTCCGGCTTTGTTGTCGACGGCTCCGGCGATGTCGCGACCAACGCGCACGTCGTCACCACCGGCCAGGGACAGGACATCAAGCGCGCCGACCAGGTCTACGTCGAGTTCCCTGACCACAACCGCGTGCCCGCCAAGATCGTCGGCGACGACCCGAACTCGGACGTCGCCCTGCTCAAGATCCCCACCGGCGGCCTCAAGCTCACGCCGCTGCCGCTCGGCTCGTCTGCGGGTTTGATCGTCGGCTCGCCGGTGGCCGCGATCGGCAGCCCGTTCGGCGAGCAGCAGTCGCTTTCGGTCGGCGTGATCTCGGCGGTCGACCGCAGTATCACCTCGCTCACCTCGTTCGACATCAACAACGCGATTCAGACCGACGCGGCCATCAACCACGGCAACTCCGGTGGCCCGCTGCTCAACGCCAAGGGCCAGGTGATCGGGATCAACTCGCAGATCAAGTCCACCGGTGGTGGTGGCGAGGGCGTGGGCTTCGCGGTCCCGGTGGACACCGTCCACCGCTCGATCCAGCAGCTCAAGCAGAACGGCAAGGTGAGCTACTCCTACATCGGGGTGAGCTCGGTGGACCTCTACCCGCAGCTCGCGAAGCGCCTCGGCGTCGCCGCCCAGACCGGCGCGCTCGTCGCGCATATAGAACCGAACAGCCCGGCCGCGAAGGCGCACCTCAAGGAGGGCACGAGCGTGATCGGCTTCGAGGGAGACACGCGCATCCCCAAGGGCGGCGACGCGATAGTGGCGATCGACGGCAAGCCGGTGCGCACCTCCACCGACCTCAGCAACCTCATTTCCGAGCGCAATCCCGGCACCAAGGTCACGCTCACAGTCGTGAACGGCAACAGGCGACGGACCGTCACGGTCACGCTGGCGGAGCGCCCGGCCAGCCCCGGTCCTTGACGAGCGACGACGGCGCGCCTGCCGCGGAGCTGCGCGGCCTGGTGCGCGACCTGGCGCTCGCCCTGCGCGAGCGGGTGGTCCCCATGCTGGGCTCGCACGCCGCGCGCGCACACGAGGAGGAGCTCGCAGCGGGCGGCGACATCACCTTCGCGATCGACGCCGAGGCCGAGGAGCTGCTCGCGTCGTTCCTCGCCGAGCGCGCTCCGCACGTGGCCTTCTACTCCGAGGACCGCGGCCTGGTGCTGCCGGGCGGCGGAGAGGCGGACACCGTGCTCGTGGTCGACCCGATCGACGGCACGCGCCCGGCCCTCGCGGGGTTCGAGTCCTGCTGCGTGTCTGTCGCGGCCGCGCCACTGCGCGACGACGTGTCGATGGGCGACGTGAGCGTGGGCTGTGTCGTCGAGATCCCGTCGGGCATCGTCTTCCTCGCCGAGCGTGGCCAGGGCCTGGTCGAGGCGCCGCCGGTGCGCCTCTCGCGCAACGAGGAGCTCGAGCGCATGTTCTGGGTCTATGGCTTCCGCGGCCGCCCGGTGCGCCTGTACACCGAGCTGCTCGGCGGGCTGATCGAGGCGTCGTCGGTGGGCGGCGGCTGCTTCGAGCTCGGCTCGGCCACCTACGACTCGACGCGCGTGCTCACCGGCCAGCTCGACGCCTACATCGAGCCGGGCCCGCGGCTGATCGAAGACCTGCCCGAGACGCGCTCCGAGTTCGAGCGCGTGGGCGGCGGCTCGGTGCTCAACAACACGCCCTACGACCTCGCGGCGGTGGTGCTCTGCCTCGAGGAGGGCGGCGCCGTCGTCACCGACGCGGGCGGTGGGTCGCTGGCCGCCAAGCCGCTGCTCGGGGCGGGACCGGAGCACCAGATGTCTGTCGTTGCGTGCGCAAACCCCCGCCTCCACGCGCTCCTCATCGAGGAGCTTGACGCCGGGATGGGGCGCGTTGCGTTTAGCCTTGCGGGCGCACAGGAAACGGAGAGTCGATGACCAAGGTCGAGAGCAGCACCCGGAGCGTGCGCCTGAAGGTGCCCGCCAAACCCGAATACATAGTTCTCACACGTCTCGCCCTCTCCGCCGTATGCCGTCTCACTTCGCTCGAGCCGGAGGACGTCGCGGACCTCAAGCTCGCGGTCACTGAGGCCGCGACGGCCTTCGTCGGGGAGGAGTCGGCGGACCAGCTGACTTGCGGCTTCGAGCTCGAGGACGACCGCCTGGTGCTCGACATCGGCGGCCCTCACACCGCGACCGTATCGGCGGAGGAACAGGAGCTCGGCCAGGCCATCATTCGCGCGACCGTCGACGAGTGCGACTTCCGCCCGGACGGCGTGCGCCTGGTCAAGTACCTCAGGGAGGACGAACAGTAGGCTCTCGTGCTTGCGGGAGGCCGACTTAGTCAGCCTCCGTCCATCCGATCGCTACCAAAAGGAGCCCGAGTGCTGCAGCCCGTGGCCGTCGGCCACAAGAGCCTGGCGGATTACACGCATCTAGTAGGTCGGCCGCTCGTGGAAGAGATCCGCGAGCTCGCCGAGCAGCTCCAGGGGCTCAAGGTGCTCCACCTGTCCGCCACTGCGTTCGGCGGCGGCGTCTCCGAGATCCTCTACACGCTCGTGCCGCTGATGCGCGACGTCGGGGTCGAGGCCGAGTGGCAGATCATGATCGGGCGCGAGGAGTTCTACAACGTCACCAAGCTGATGCACAACTCGCTCCAGGGGAGCGACCAGGTGATCTCCGAGGACGAGTGGATCGTCTACGAGAAGTTCAACCGCATCAACGCCGTCGAGCTCAGTGAAGGCTGGGACGTGATCATCGTCCACGACCCGCAGCCGGCCGCCGTGATGCAGCACGTGCGGGAGAAGGCGCGCAAGTGGGTCTGGCGCTGCCACATCGATCTGTCGACGCCCAACCCGGAGACGATCGAGCGGCTCGTGCCGCTCGTGCGCGAATACGACGACGCGGTCTTCCACCTCAGGAGCTACGTGCCGCCGGCGCTCAACGGGTCGAACGGCCAGAAGATCCACATCTGCCCGCCGGCGATCGATCCGCTGTCGCCGAAGAACATGGCGCTCTCTCCCGAGGATGCCGCGTTCGTGTGCGACCAATTCGGCGTGGACGTCGACCGTCCGCTGATCTGCCAGGTGTCGCGCTTCGACCCGTGGAAGGACCCGATCGGCGTGATCGACGCCTACCGCCAGGTCACCGAGGAGCTGCCGGAGGTGCAGCTCGCGCTCGTTGGCTCGATGGCCACCGATGACCCGGAGGGCTGGGAGTTCTTCAACTCGACGCTCGAGTACGCCCAGGGCGACCCGGACATCAAGATCCTCAACAACCTCAACAACGTCGGCGCGATCGAGGTCAACGCCTTCCAGTCGCAGGCCGACGTGGTGATCCAGAAGTCCACGCGCGAGGGCTTCGGCCTGACCGTGTCCGAGGCGCTCTGGAAGGCGCGGCCGTTCATCGGCGGCGATGTCGGCGGCATCCCGCTGCAGGTCAAGGACGGCGAGACAGGCTTCCTCGTCTCCTCGCCGCAGGAGTGCGCGGAGCGCTCGCTGGAGATCCTCAAGGAGCCCGAGCTCGGCAAGCGTCTCGCGCGTGCAGGCAAGGAACACGTGCGCCAACACTTCCTGACCCCTAGGCTTCTGCGGGACTGGCTACGCATCTTCTCTGACAGCGCATGACACAAGACGCCCGACTCGTCCTCGTCTCGAACCGCGGTCCCGCGACCTTCGAGCGGGATGAGGAAGGCGAACTGCAGGTAACGCGCGGCGGCGGCGGCCTCGTGACGGCGCTGACGGGACTCGTGAACCACCGCGACGCGCTCTGGGTGGCGTCGGCGATGACGCAGGCCGACGTGGATGTGAGCGAGCAGCACGGCGGCGGCGCCTTCGACTGCGACGTCGACGGAGTCACCTACAAGGTGCGCCTCGTGGCCAGCGACCCGGAGGCCTACGACCGCTTCTACAACGTGGTGGCCAACCCGCTCCTGTGGTTCATCCAGCACTACCTCTGGGACCTGTCGAACGCGCCGGACATCCGCGACAACGAGGTGCAGGCGTTCGAGCACGGCTACCGCCAGGTCAACGACGACCTCGCGCACGCCGTGCTCGAAGAGGTTCAGCAGGGCGAGGACGCGGTGGTGATGCTCCACGATTACCACCTCTACACGGCGCCGCGCACGATCCGGCGCGCGAGCAACGACGTCTTCCTCCACCACTTCGTTCACATCCCGTGGACCCAGCCGGACGCCTGGCGCGTGCTGCCGCGCGACATGCGCGAGGAGATCTACGAGGGCGTGCTGTCGAATGACATCGTCGGCTTCCACACGCGTGCCTACAAACGCAACTTCCTGCTCTGCTGCCGCGACCTGTTCGACATGGACGTGGACGAGGAGGCCGGGGTCGTGAACTTCGAGGGGCGCGACGTCTGGGTGCGCGCCTACCCGCTGCCGATATCGGCCGAGAGCTTCGAGCGCACCGCCGCGCGGCCGCAGGTGACGGAGTACGAGGAGGAGCTCCTGCGGCGCCGGCGCGAGCACCTGATCCTGCGCGTCGACCGCGCCGACCTGTCGAAGAACGTGCTGCGCGGCTTCACGGCGTTCGATCTCTTCCTCACGCAGCATCCGGAGTTCCGCGAGAACGTCACCTTCATCGCCCAGCTCATGCCGTCGCGCCAGGACGTGCCGGAGTACGCCGAGTACCTCGAGAAGATCGAGGCGCTCGTGGCAGTGGTGAACCATCGGCACGGCACGACGGACTGGATGCCGATCGACCTCAAGCTGCGCGAGAACATCGACGAGGCGGTGGCGTCCTACAAGCATTACGACCTGCTGATCGTCAACGCGATGTTCGATGGGATGAACCTCGTGGCGAAGGAGGGGCCGCTCGTGAACGAGCACGCCGGGGTGTCGCTCCTGTCCGAGAACACGGGCGCCCACGAGGAGCTGGCGGAGTTCGCGCTGTCGGTCAACCCGTTCGACGTGCAGGAGCAGGCGGACGCGATCTTCCGCGCGCTGACCATGTCGCGGGAGGAGCGCGCCTGGCGCGCCGACGGACTCAAGCGCATCGTCACCTCGCGCAACCCAGGCGACTGGATCGACGACCAGCTCGCCGACATCGACGCGAAGCGGCGCGGGGAGGCGCCACCGAGCAACGCGCCCACGGGGCGCTACGCGGAGCGGTGAAGCTCACGCTCGTCCGCCACGCGACGCTCGTGCTCGAGTACGGCGGGCGGCGCCTGCTCGTGGATCCCATGCTCGGCGCCGAGGGGACGGCGCCGCCGATCGAGGACTCACCAAACCAGCGCCCCAACCCGCTCGTGCCGCTGCCCGTGCCGGCGGACGAGCTCGTGCGCGACCAGGACGCCGTACTCGTCACCCACCTACACGAGGACCATCTCGACCCCGATGCCGAGCGCCTGCTCGACCGCTCGCTGCCGCTCGTCTGCCAGCCCGAGGACCGCGTGGACCTGAGCGACCGCGGCTTCGAGGACGTGCGCCCGGTGGACGCCACCATCGATCTGCTCGGCATTTCCGTGTCGCGCACCGCCGGGCAGCACGGCACCGGCGAGATCGGGCTCGAGATGGCGCCGGTCTGCGGCTTCGTGCTCAGCGCCCGTGGCGAGCCCACCCTGTACATCGCCGGCGACACGATCTGGTGCGAGGAGGTGCGCGACGCGCTCTCCGTCCACTCCCCGCGCATCGTGGTCGTGAACGCCGGCGGCGCCCGCTTCAACTTCGGCGACCCGATCACGATGACGCCCGCGGACGTCGTCAAGGTGGCGGAAGCGACGCCCCAGGACACCGCCGTGGTCGCGGTGCACATGGAGGCAATCAACCACTGTGTAGATACAAGGGCCGACCTCCGTGCCGCTTCGAGCGACGACCGGATCCTGATTCCTGCCGACGGCGAGACGCTCGAGCTGAACTAGGGCCCGAACTCGCCGGTGCCGCCCGCTAGCGCTGGTGGAGGCGCGGGCGCCGCTTCGGGCGGCGGCGGAAGTGCAGAGTGCAGAAGCGCAGAGTGCAGAAGCGCAGAGTGCGGAGGTGCAGAGTGCAGAGGCTTCGTCCGGGCGTGGCTGTGCTTCCGCCGCCGGTGTTGATGCTTCTTGCGGGGCTGCCTTAATTGCTGCTTTTTCCGGACGACGGGCAATGAGGGGCTGACAGGTGCAGGCTTCACTGCGGGTGGCAGCCCCGCCACCTGCCCCCCGCCCCCCGCCACCCCTCCACATCCATGCAGCGACGTAGCAAAGAAGATGGCAGCAGCGAGCAAGCCAACCAACCGTCCTACATTTCCCCACCGCACCCGGTCCACGACCGTGTGCGCTGTGGCTGCTCGCCGACTTGCCATGTACAGCTAAGGCGCGAGGGCCCGTTTGCTCGCCCCCCTTGGCGCACGGCCGCTGCTAAGGTCCGCTCCCTCATGCCGCTCTACGACCTGATGTTGATGCTGGATTCGAACGCCCCGGACGAACGCCGGGCGGAGATCGCGACGAACGTGCAGACCGCCATCGAGAGCGGCGGCACGCTTGTGGGCGCGCACGACTGGGGCATGCGCCGCATCGCCTACGAGATCGACCATCGCGCGGACGCCGAGTACCGGCTCTACCAGTTCGAGACGCCGGAGGGCAATCACGAGCTCCTCGATCAGCTCGACCACACCCTGAAGATCACCGACGGCGTGCTCCGCTTCCGCATCATCAGGCTCAAGGCCGGCTCGCCCCCGCCGCCGACGCCGCGGCAGGCCGGACGGCCGCGCGAGATCACACCCGAGGCCGAGGAGACCGCCACCGTGGCGCCGCGCTCCGTGGCCGACGCACCGCGCGCCGACGACGACGAAGACGCCGGCTAGCCCGCGCCTTCACTAACCTCTTGTAAGCGGCCCGCAGATCCCAGCTCCCGGCAGGGTCGCTCCCTGATGACCGAACGCCGAAAGCTCTGGATCCTGGTTCTGTGCTGCATCGGGCAGTTCATGGTGATCCTGGACGTGTCCGTGGTGAACGTGGCGCTCCCCGCGATTCGCAGCGGCCTGCACTTCTCGGCGGCAAGCCTGCAGTGGGTGGTCAACGCCTACACCCTCACGTTCGCCGGCTTCCTGTTGCTCGGCGGTCGCGCCTGCGACCTGCTCGTGCGGCGCAACGTCTTCAACTTCGGCCTGGCGCTGTTCGCGCTGGCCTCATTGGTGGGCGGCCTCGCGCAGAGCGAGACGATGTTGATCATCGCGCGCGGCATCCAGGGCCTCGGTGGCGCGCTGGTCGCGCCCGCCACGCTCTCGATCATCACGAGCACCTTTACCGAGGGCGGTGAGCGCAACCGCGCGCTCGGTGCCTGGGGTGCGATGGGCGCGATCGGCGGGGCCACCGGCGTCCTGCTCGGCGGCATCCTCACGGAGTTGCTGAGCTGGCGCTGGATCCTGTTCGTCAACGTGCCGATCGCCGCGGCCACGGGAATCGCGGCGATGCGGGTGATCGGCGGCGAGCGGCCCGCGGCGGCTACGCGCAAGAACTTCGACGTGGCCGGCGCGCTCAGCGGCACCGCGGGACTGATCGTGCTCACCTTCGGGATCGTCAAGACCGAGCAGTACGGCTGGGGGTCGACCCGCACGCTCGTCACGCTCGCGATCGCGTCCGCGCTGCTCGCGCTCTTCCTGCTGATCGAGACGCGCTTCGCCAAGGCGCCGCTGATGCCAGTCGCGATCTTCCGCTCCCGCCAGCTCAGCGCGGCCAACGTGGTCGTCCTGCTGCTCGGCGGCTCGGCGTTCGCCATGTGGTACTTCCTCTCGCTCTACCTGCAGGAGGTGCGCGGCTTCACCCCGATCGAGACCGGCCTCGCGTTCGTGCCGGGCACGCTCTCGCTTGCGGTGGCCGCGCAGGTCGCCGGCAAGCGCCTCCACAGGACTGGCCCCGGGCTGCTCCTGGCGCTCGGGATGGGGGCGGTCGCGGTCGGGATGATCCTGCTCGGGCAGGTGGGCGTGAACAGCAGCTACTGGGCGGACGTGCTCGTCCCGTTCATGCTCACCGGCGCCGGGATCGGTGTGACGTTCGTCTCCGTGACGGTGGCCGGGATGGCAGGCGTCAAGCCGGCGGAGGTGGGCCTCGCCTCCGGGCTGATCAATACCTCGCGCCAGATCGGCGGCTCGCTCGGGCTCGCGATCCTCGCGACCACCGCCACCTCGCGCACCTCGAGCCTGCTTGGCCACACCAGCGTGGACCACGCGCTCACGAGCGGCTTCCAGCGGGCCTTTGTGCTCGGCGGGATCTTCGCGGCCGTCGGCGCGATCGCAAGCGCCACGCTCATCCCGCGGCAGCGGCCGCCGCGCTCGGCTCCGGCCGAGGGCGCGCTGCCAGAATCGGCAAGCACGTGAGCGTCACGTTCCGCCTCAGCGTGCTCGACCAGTCGCCGGTTCCGGAGGGCTCGACCGGCGCGGACGCGCTGCACAACACGCTCGACCTCGCCCGCCTGGCCGACCAGCTCGGCTATGAGCGCTACTGGGTGGCCGAGCACCACGGCACTCCCGGGCTCGCCAGCGCGGCGCCAGAGGTGCTGATCGGGCCGGTGGCGGCCGCCACGGAGCGCATCCGGGTGGGGAGCGGCGGGATCATGCTGCCGCACTACAGCCCGTTCAAGGTGGCCGAGACGTTCAGCGCGCTCGCCGGCCTCTACCCCGGCCGCATCGACCTCGGCCTCGGCCGCGCGCCTGGCACCGACGGCCTCACTATGTACGCGCTCCAGCGCGACCGCCGCGAGGCCGCCCCCGACGACTTTCCCCAGCAGCTCTCCGAGCTGCTCGGCTACCTCAAGGGGGAGCTGCCGGCCAAGCACCCTTTCGCCCGCCTCGCCTCGACCCTGCCGGGCCTGCCCGAGCGCCCGCAGCCGTGGCTGCTCGGCTCCTCGCCGCAGAGCGCGATCTGGGCGGGACAGCTCGGGCTGCCGTACTCGTTCGCGGACTTCATCAACCCGGCCGGCGCCGAGATCGCCAAGCTCTACCGGCAGCACTTCGCGGAGTCGGAGGAGCTGCCCGCGCCGGTCGTGTCCGCGGCGGTGTGGTGCATCTGCGCCGAGACCACGGAGGAGGCGCAGCGGCTCGCGGCCAGCGCCCGCATGAGCTTCCGGCTGCTTCGCCAGGGCAAGCTGATCCCGGTGCCGCCGCCCGAGAAGGCGCAGCGCTTCCTCGACCAGCAGGACGGCGCCGACAGCTTCGAGCCGCGGCCCGGGCGCGACCGGCGCGCGGTGATCGGGGACCCGGAGAAGGTGCGCGAGGGCATCGAGGAGGTGGCGCGCGACTACGCCGCCGAGGAGGTGATGGTCGTGACGATCACCTATGACCACGCCGACCGCAGGCGCTCGTACGAGCTGATCGCCGAGGCCTTCGGGCTGGGTTCCGCGACGGCAGCGCCCGCTTCGCCACAGCTTCGTGAACACCCCGCTACTTCGGTGTAAGTCTTTGGGATCTCGCGCCCAACCCGCCCGATCCCGGTTGTAGTCTCGACGAACGAATTTCCCCAAGCCGTCCGCGTTAGAGAAGGAGCAGTTTTCAAATGGCAGCTACCAACATCAACCGGGTCGTCCTCACGGGCAACCTCACGCGTGACCCCGAGCTGCGGAGCACCTCCGGCGGCACCTCGGTGTGCAGCCTGAGGATCGCCTGCAACACCCGCAGGCGCGATGCGGGAGGCGAGTGGGTCGACAAGCCCAACTACTTCGACGTCACCGTGTGGGGCGCGCAGGGCGAAAACTGCGCCAACTACCTCTCGAAGGGCCGTCCCGTGGCGGTCGACGGACGCCTGGAATGGCGCGAGTGGCAGGACAAGGACGGCAACAAGCGGCAGTCCATCGATATCATTGCCGACTCTGTCCAGTTCCTGGGCTCCCGGGATGGCGCTGAGAACGGTGGTCGGTTCACGCCGCAGAGCGACGTCCCAGCCGACACTGCCGACTTCGAAGCGGCGCCGTCGGGCGGCGGATCTCCCGGGGACGACGACATTCCGTTCTAGTCGTTCCAAAGGAGTACTTCACAGGTGGCAAAACAGCGTGGCAACAGCCGACAGCAGACGCGTCGGCGCGACGGCAAGAAGGGCCCGGGGTCCGGCGGACGCCGGAAGCCGTGCGCCTTCTGTCGCGATAAGGTCGACGTCGTCGACTACAAGGACTTCGGCACCCTGCGCCGCGCCATGAGCGAGAAGGGCAAGATCCGCTCCGCCCGCATCACGGGGTCCTGCCGGCGCCATCAGCGCCAGCTCGCCCGTGCGGTGAAGCGTGCGCGTGAGCTTGGCCTTCTCCCCTACGTGGCCGATCGCTGATGGCTGCGAGCCATCGGATAGCGTCGTCCTCGGTCGACCGCGGGCTAGCGCCCTACGGCCTCCCTGCGTCCTCGCTCTCCTCGGTTCTCGCAGTCAGCGGGGGGAGCTAGGCATGGCACAGGCGATTCTGCTGCAGGCCGTAGAGACGCTTGGCGACCGCGGCGAGGTCGTCGATGTCTCACCCGGCTACCTGCGCAACTTCCTCGTCCCGCGCAAGCTGGCGCAGCCCGCCACGCCCGGCGCGATCGCGGAGGCGCAGCGGCGCATCGAGTCGGCGGAGAAGGCGGCCCAGGAGGCCGCCGACCGTGCGGAGGAGAATGCGGCACTGCTCACCAAGACCGTGCTCACGATCCCCCAGCAGGCGGGCGATGACGGCCGGCTGTTCGGCTCGGTCACCGGGCAGGACATCGTCGACGCCATCAAGCAGGCCCGCGGCATCAGGCTCGACCGGCGCAAGGTCCACCTGGACCAGCCGATCAAGACCACCGGCACGCACATGGTCACCGTCGAGGTGTCCGAGGGCGTGACGGCCGACATCAAGACGATCGTCACGCCCGAATAAGCCGGTGGCTGCGGACAACGGCCCTGCCCTGACGTCCGCGTCCCTTGTTTCTGTCCACGGCCAGTCGGACCATTGACGAGTCGTGGCAATTTCGGTCCAGCCGCCTGAGGCGCCGGCGGGCAAGCTCCCGCCCCAGAATCTCGAAGCCGAGACGTCGGTGCTCGGCGCCATCCTGCTCGCCGAGCAGGCGCTCGACGGCGTACTGATCGACACCCGGCTGCGGGCCGAGGACTTCTACCGTCCGCGCCACCAGAGGATCTTCACGGCGATGCGCCGCCTGAAGGAGAAGTCCGACCCGGAGGCGGTGGACGCCGTCACGGTGTGCGACGAGCTGGCGCGCGCCGGCGAGCTCGAGGAGGCCGGCGGCCAGGCCTACATCCACTCGCTGCCGAGCATGGTGCCCGCGGCGGGCAACGTGCGCCATTACGCGCGCATCGTCAAGCAGCACGCGCTGCTGCGGAAGCTGCTCGACGCTGCGCGCACCACCGAAAGCGACGTCTACACCCACGCGGGCGACGTCCAGGAGCTGATCGACCGCGTCGAGGGGCGCTTCTACAACGTCGCGCACGAGGAGCGCACGGGCGAGCTGCGCTCGATCGAGGACGTGCTCCACGCGGAGCTCGACAAGCTCGAGCTGGTGTCGCGCCAGGGCATCGCGCTCACCGGCACGCCGACGGGCTTCAAGGACCTCGACGACCTCACCGGCGGCTTCCAGCCGGGCAACCTGATCGTCCTGGCCGCGCGTCCGTCGATGGGCAAGTCCGCGCTCGTCACCAACATCGCCGAGAACGCGGCGATCGAGCACGACCGCCCGGTGGCGCTGTTCTCGCTCGAGATGTCGGAGACGGAGCTCGCCCAGCGCTTCATCGCCTCGCAGGCGAAGCTGAACGGCGACGACCTGCGCAAGGGGCGCGTCAAGCCCGACCGCTGGCCGAAGGTGGTCAAGGCCACCGAGAAGCTCTCGCGCTCGCCGCTGTACGTGGACGACTCGAGCGACATCGGCATCCTCGAGGTGCGCGCCAAGGCGCGCCGGCTGCACGCCCGCCGCGAGCTCGGAATGGTCGTCGTGGACTACCTGCAGCTCATGCGCCCGGAGGACAGCAGGCAGAGCCGGGTCGAGCAGATCGGCCAGATCAGCCGCGGTCTGAAGATCCTGGCGCGCGAGCTCAACATCCCAGTGGTCGCGGTGTCGCAGCTCTCGCGTGCGGTTGAGGCGCGACCCGACAAGCGCCCGCTGCTCTCGGACCTGCGCGAATCGGGGCAGATCGAGCAGGACGCGGACCTCGTGATGTTCATCTACCGC
This sequence comes from Thermoleophilaceae bacterium, assembly GCA_036494715.1. Taxonomy (GTDB): domain Bacteria; phylum Actinomycetota; class Thermoleophilia; order Solirubrobacterales; family Thermoleophilaceae; genus JAICJR01. The sequence continues at coordinate 36,462 of DASXNY010000166.1, read as the reverse complement.
GACGAGTACTACAACCGCGACTCCGAGCGCCCCGGCGAGGCCGACGTGATCATCGCCAAGCACCGCAACGGCCCCGTGGGGGACATCGTGCTCACGTTCCTGTCGCGCTATCCCAAGTTCGCCAACCTCTATCGCGAGCACTCGATCGACGCCTCCGGGCCGCCGCCCGCGGCGCTGAACGGCGGCGACCTGTGAACGAGCCGGCCGAGCTCACGGGCTTCTGCCCGGAGCGCTTGTGCGACGGCAGCGGCTGGCTGCTCGACGAGGAGACCAACGTCGCGCGGGCCTGCGCCTGTCGCGAGCGCCGCATCAACCGTTCCACCAGCCGCCGCATCGGCACCGGCATCCCGAAGCGCTTCCGGGGCGTGTCGTTCGAGCGCCACCCAATCGCCGACATGGATCCGTATGTCGTCCAGCAGGTGCGCCAGTTCGTGCGTCGCATCGAGAAGAACGTGGACGATGGCAACGGGCTCTGGTTCTACGGGGACGTCGGCACCGGCAAGACGTCGCTGGCCATGCTCGTGTCGAAGGCGGCGCTCGAGGCCGGGCGCAGCGTCGCGATCTACTCGGTGCCGCGTCTGCTCGCGGACATCAAGGAGACCTACGAGGCCGACGCGGACCGCTCCTACGCGGAGCTCTTCCGGCGGCTCTGCGACGTCGACGTGCTCCACCTCGACGACCTCGGCGCCGAGAAGCGCACCGACTGGGTGCTCGAGCAGCTCTACTCCATCGTCAACGAGCGCTGGCAGAACGAGCGCTCGATAATGGTCACCACCAACCTCGGGCTCGACGAGCTGCGCGAGCAGATCGGCTTCCGCACCGTGTCGCGCATCGAGGGCGTCTGCGGCCCGGCCATCCCGATCATGGGCCGGGACCTTCGGCAGGTCGCGGCTCCCTAGACTCACAAGCACATGCCTGGCTTGGTGATAGTCGGCGCCCAGTGGGGCGACGAAGGGAAGGGCAAGGTCACGGACCTGCTCGCCGAGACGGCCGACGTCGTGATCCGCTTCCAGGGCGGCAACAACGCCGGCCATACGATCGTGCGCGGGAACGAGGTCTACAAGTTCCACCTCGTCCCGTCCGGGATCCTCTATCCCGGCAAGCTCTGCCTGATCGGCAACGGCGTTGTGGTCGATCCCAAGGTGATCACCTCCGAGCTCGACGAGCTGCGCCGCCGCGGCGTCGACACGAGCGGCCTGCGAATCTCGGCCAACGCGCACCTGATCATGCCTTACCACCTGCTGCTCGACCACGCGGGCGAGACCAAGCTCGGCAAGCTGCAGATCGGCACGACGCGCCGCGGCATCGGGCCCTGCTACGCGGACAAGGCGGCGCGCCTGGGCATCCGCATGCAGGACCTGCTCGACGAGAAGATCCTCAAGCAGAAGATCAACGCCGCGATGGAGCCCAAGCGGCTGTCGCTGCGCCCCTACGCCAAGGACCCGTCGCTCGACCTGCACGCGATGACTGAGGAGTACCGCACGCTCGGTCACCGTCTCGAGCCCTTCATCGCGGACACGCAGCGCATCGTCTGGGACACGCTCGACAGCGACCGGCTGGTGCTGTTCGAGGGCGCGCAGGGCACACTGCTCGACATCGACCACGGCACCTATCCGTTCGTCACCTCGTCCAACCCGATCGCGGGGGCGGCCTGTGTCGGGGCAGGCGTCGGGCCGAAGGACATCGACGACGCGTGGGGCATCACCAAGGCCTATGTCACGCGCGTCGGGGCGGGGCCCTTCCCCACCGAGCTCGACGACGAGATGGGCGAGCGGCTGCGCGAGGCGGGCGGCGAGTTCGGCACCACCACCGGGCGCGCGCGGCGCTGCGGCTGGCTCGACCTCGTGGCGCTCCGCTACGCGGTGCGCCTCAACGGGCTCACCGGCCTGGCGATCACCAAGCTCGACGTGCTCACCGGCATCGACCCGCTGCACGTGGCCACCGAGTACACCGGCCCCGAGGGGGCGCGCTTCCGCGAGTTCCCCTACCACCAGTCGATCCTGCACAAGGTCACCGGCTCGTACACCGAGCTGCCCGGCTGGCACGAGGACATCTCGCGCGCGCGCAACATCGAGGACCTGCCGCAGACCGCGCGCGACTACCTGACCTTCATCGAGGACTTCCTGGGCGTGCCGGTGGTGCTGATCGGCGTCGGCCCGGGTCGCGACCAGATGATCTGGACCGAGGCCGCGCGGCGCGTGCAGGGCGTCGCGGCTTAGTCTCGCGATACTCAGCCGAGGTCCGGCAGTACGATCTCCTCGCCGCGGCGGAGCAGCCGCAGCGCGGTGGCCAGCGCGCCCAGCAGCGCGGCGAGTGTGAGCGCGATCTGCACGCTCAGGAGCCCGCTCTCCGACCAGTAGACGTCGTCCAGCTCGAGCAGCAGCGCCGACTCGTCGAGCGTCATGCCCATGCCGGCGCCGAAGCCCAGCGCGAGCCGCGAGCGGGTGCGCTCCCCGCGCACGAAGAAGGCGGCGGTACCCGAGCCGAAGGCGAGCGCGATGCCCGGGATGAAGTGGTGGATGTGGCGGTTGCCCACGATCAGGTCGCGGAACGGGCCGATGCGCTGGCGCCGGCGCAGCGCGTGCGCCAGCCCGCGCGAGGACACGAACGCCGCGAGAAACGAGGAGAACAGGTTGAACAGCGCGCGCTCGTAGGTCGTCACCTCCTGGTAGCCGACGCGCGCGACGGCCACGGTCTCAACCACGGCCTCGCCCGCCGCCGCCAGCACCTGGTCCGTCTCCTGCGGCAGCGGCGCGTCGCCGCGACGCCAGACGCGCCCGTACTCGGTGACGATCGCCGCCACGCTGGTCACCGCCGCCACGCCCGCGAGGATGCGCACGCGCTGCTCCGCCCGCCTGCGGCCGGCGGTCGGGACGCGGGCAATCCTCGCGAGCCTCAGCGCCACCGCTCGAGCAGCTCCGCTTCCTCCACCTCGCGCACCACCTTGGCCGGCACGCCCATCACCAGCGTGCGGGCGGCCACGTCGCGCGTCACGAGCGCCCCAGCCGCCACGAACGCCTCCTCGCCCACCTCGATGGCCGGTAGCAGGATCGAGCCGGCACCGACGCGGCAGGCGCGCCGGAGCGTGGCGCCCTGGAGGGCTTCGCCGCGTTCGTGGCGGCCCATCGCGTTGTCGTTCGTGGTCGTCACGCCGGGCGCGACGAACACGTCGTCCTCGACGAGACTGAAAGCGGTGAGGTAACAGCCCGTCTGGACCTTCACGCGCGCCCCAATCGTCACGTCGTTGTCGACCGCGGTGCCCGACCCGACGACCGAGCCCTCGCCCACAACCGCGCGCTCGCGCACGTGCGCCCGGTCGCCCACCACCGCGCCGGCGGCGATGCGCGCGCCCCCGTGCACCACCGCGTTGGCGCCCACGATGGCGCCCTCGCCGAGCGCGAGCGGTGCGAGCTCCCCGCGCCGCGCGGTGGAGTCCGGTCCGAGCGCGAGCGGCTTGCCGAGCACGGCGCCGTCCTGGATGTACGCGCGCTCGCCCACCAGCGTGCCGTCGTGGATCACGACGTTGCCGCCCACCCAGGCGCTGTCGGGGAGCGTGACGCCGTCGCCCAGCAGCAGCCCCGGCGCCCGCTCAGACGGCCGCAGCACGCGAGCTCCCCTCGAGCGAGCGCTGCAGCGCCTCGAGCACGCGCACGACGCGCAGGCCGCTCTCGCCGCCCGAGCGCGGCTCGCCGCCGTCGGCGATCCGTTCGATGAAGTGGCGGCACTCGATGCGCAGCGGCTCCTCGTTCGACACGTGCGGCGACCAGATGTCGCCCGAGCGCGTGACGTACTCGCCGTAGGACTCGTACTTCTGGTCGAAGCCCTTGTCGTAGACGCTGAGCTTGCGCTCGATCTCCATGTCGTCGAAGGTGGCCATCTTCTTCGAGCCGACGACCGTGAAGCGGCGCTCTTTGTGCGGGTCGAGCCACGACAGGTGCAGGTGCGCCGAGAGCCCGGACGGGAAGCGCAGGTAGCAGAACACGACGTCCTCGATCCCCGGCTGCATGTAGCTCTCACCGAAGGCGTGGCACTCGCTCGGCTCCTCGCCGCCGGCGAGGTGGAGCAGGACTGAAACGTCGTGGGCGCCGAGGCTCCAGAGCGCGTTCTCGTCCGGGCGCAGCTTGCCGAGGTTGAGCCGGTTCGAGTAGAGGTAATGGACCTCGCCGAGCTCGCCGCTGTCGGTGATCTCCTTGAGCTTCTCGACGCCCGGGTGGTACTCGAGCAGGTGCCCCACCATCAGCACCCGGCCCGTTTCGCGCGCGGCCGCCACCACCTGCTCGGCCTCGGCCACCGACTGGGCGAGCGGCTTCTCGACGAAGCAGTGCTTGCCCGCGCCGAGCGCGCGCACGGCCAGCGCCGCGTGCGACGGCACGTGCGTGGCCACGACCACCGCGTCGAGCTCCGGGTCCGCGAGCAGCTCGTCGAGGTCGGTCGCTGTGCGCGCGTCCGGGAACGAGGACGCGAAGCGATCGAGCGCCTCCTGCGACTGGTCGCAGATCCAGCGCAGCTCGGCGCCCGGCAGACGGTCGAAATTTCGGGCGAGGTTGGGGCCCCAGTACCCCAGGCCCACCACGCCGATGCGGGTGCTCATCCGGCCGGAGTGTAGGTGGCGAGCACGTCGCAAATGCGCTCGGCCGCGTGACCGCCGCCGTAGAGCTCGGGCCGCTCGCCGGGCGGCGGCTTGCGCTCCAGCGCGGCGAGCGCCGCGTCGCGGTCGAGGTCCACGAGCACATTCCAGCCCTGCTCGACGGTCTCGACCCATTCCGTGGTGGAGCGCAGGGTCACGCACGGCGTGCCGAGCAGGTACGCCTCCTTCTGCACCCCGCCCGAATCGGTGAAGATCGCGCGCGCGTGCCGCGCCAGCGTGAGGAAGTCGAGGTAGCCGAGCGGGAACGTCAGCTGCAGGCCCGGCGCCGAGCCAAGGCGATCGAGCAGGTCGGCCGCCTCGAGCCGCGCACGCGTGCGCGGGTGCAGCGGAAAGATGCGCTGCCCCGGCAGCGACTCGAGCAGCTCGACGAGCAGCTCGAGGCGGTGCGGATCGTCGACGTTGCCGGCCCGGTGCGCCGTCACGAGCAGGTAGCCGCCAGGCTCGACGCCGTGCTCCTCGAGGGCGCGCGAGCGCTCCTCCGCCACCGAGGCGAACGCCAGCGACACGTCCGCCATCACGTCGCCCACGAGCTCCACGCGCCCGTGCGCTCCCTCGCGCTCGAGGTTGGCGACCGCTGTGGGCGTGGAGCACAGCAAGAGATCGCTCGCGTGGTCGGTGAGCACGCGGTTGAGCTCCTCGGGCATCGACCAGTCGCCCGAGCGCATGCCCGCCTCGACGTGGGCGACATCGAGCTCCAGCTGCGCTGCGGTCAGCGCGCCCGCCAGCGTGGAGTTGGTGTCGCCGTAGACGAGCACGAGCTCTGGGCCCCACTCCCGGAGCACCGGCTCGAGCGCGGCGAGCATGCGCGAGGTCTGCTCCGCGGCGGTCCCTGACCCGACCCCCAGTTCGCGCTCGGGGGCAGGAACGCCGAGCTCCTGGAAGAAGATGCGCGACAGCTCGTTGTCGTAGTGCTGGCCGGTGTGCACGAGCAGCTCCTCGTGCGCCTCGCGCAGGCGGCGGGAGACCGCTGCGGCCTTCACGAACTGCGGTCGATTACCGACGATGGTGGCAATTCTCACGTGTGGCGGAAGTCGTAAACCAGGCTTAGGATGGAGTTGAGATGAAGCGCATGCTCATAGGGGGAGCGGTCGAGGCCGCCACAGTTGCCGCCGACGTGGCCCGCCACGTGATCTGGTACCTCAGCTACCAGATGGACGGCACCGTGCACCACGACCCGCGCGCCTAAGAAGCGCGTCCGAGCTTCTCCTCGATCTGCGCGCGCAGGGCATCCCGCGAAGCGAGTGTGCGCTCCCCGGGCACGCCGAACTCGCGCTCCTCGATCGCGCCCACGGGCTGCACCTCGCGGATGCTCGAAGCCACAAACGCCTCGCGCGCCTCGAGCAGGTCCTCGCGCGTGCACGAGCGCTCCTGGGCATCCGTCAGGCGCATCAGCCGATCGCGCGTGATCGAAGCCAGGATGTGCTCGTCGAGCGGCGGCGTGCAGAGCTCGCCGGCGGGATTGACCCAGAAGATCGACGAGGTGGGCAGCTCGAGCACGCGGCCGTGCGGGGTTACGAGCAGCGCGTCGTCGAAGCCACGCTCCTTGGCGATGCGCGTGGCCAGCATGTTGGCGGCGTACGAGAGCGACTTCACGCCGTCCAGGATCCGCGTGGGCGAGTAGGTGACGAACGCGAGCCGCGCTCGCTCCGCGTACTCCGGCAGCGTCTCGGTGATCACGAGCCGGTGGCCGCCGCGGGTGAGAACGATGCGCAACGCGCCGTCCCACTCCGCGCCGCCGCGGCGCTCGATCAGCTCGGCCATCTCGGCCTCCAGCTCGGCGCGCGGCACCGCATAGTGGAGGTGCAGATTCTTACCCGAGCGCTCCAGGCGATCGAGGTGGTCGCTGGTCGCGAACGGGCGCCCCGCGTAGACGCGCAGCGCCTCGAACACGCCGTCACCGCGCAGGAAGCCGTCGTCGAGCACCGGGATCGAGGTCTCGGCCGCGGGCGCGACCTTGCCATCGAGGCAGGCGAGCTCGGCGGTGGAGGCGAGCGCGCTGCCCTCTGTGGGGGCCTGAGTCACGCCTGCAAGCCTACTGAGAGCGGGCCGGCCGGCCCGGCGGGAGCGTCTAGGCGGCGAGCGGCAGCTCGTGCGAGGCTTCGACCTCGCGAGCGATGCGCGCCACGGCCGCGTTGAGCATGCCCGCGCCGAGCAGGCCCTCGGTGGCGCCGGAGAGGATGCGGCCGAAGAGGCCGCCCCGGCTGCGCACCGTGACCCACGCCCTCAGCTCAACGTGCGAGTCCATCACCTCGACGTCGTACTTGACGTCGATTTCGATGGGGCCCGTGGCGGTGAGCAGGAGGCGCTGCTCAGTCGCCTGGATCACCTCGACGTCGAAGGCGATCTCCTTGCCGGCGAGACGCCCGGTGACGCGGGCGCGGCCGCCAGTCTTGAGCCGACCGCCTTCGATGTGCTCGACCTCGAAATCGATGGGTGACCAACGCACCGCCGCTTCCGGATCGGTGAGCACGTCGAGGATCTGCTCGGGTTGTGCCTGGACAGTCATGGATGTTTGCCAGGTTGCCATCTGAGATCTCCGTGCGAGTGGGCCTTTCGAGTACGCGGTGGTTGTGCTGGGACGTTCGGCCGATGTGACCGTTCGGATCAATTGCGACTAGCACATACTCCACCCGAGCCCACTGCAGAGCCATACGGTGAGCCAGTGAAACCGTGTGTGGCTACCCGCACTAACTGCGGATCGGCGGCGGGACTAGGCGCTGGCGGGGAGCCTGCGCGCGCGCTCGAGCGCCTCGGTGGCCTCGCGCTCCGTGCGGTACGACTGGATCTCCGTAATCAGCGCGTCGCGCACGTGGAAGGCCCACACTCCGGGCGAGTCCGCGAGGCCGCGCCCCGGTTGAATCAGGCGCAGCCGCCCGACCGCGAGCACGTGCCCTGGGGCGACCTCGAACGTTCGCTGGAGGGGCACCTCGAGCCGCTGACCCTCGGCGCGCCAGCGCGCGAAGAACTTGCGCACGCCCTCGTGCCCCCTGTAGAGGCGCCCGTCCGCGGCGGTGCGCCAGCGCAGCTGAGGATCGACGCACTCCAAGATTCCATCGAGATCCTCAGCAGACCAGCACGCAAACATCCGCGACACGACAGCCAGATCGTCGCGAGTCACGGCGCGAGCGTACACGGCCCGGCAGGACCCGACAAGTCCGTCACGCGGATCAGCCGTGCCGGTATGGATCCTTTGGCGAACGGTCCTCGGAGAGGGTCTCGCGCGAGCGCGTGACCAGCCGCTCGATCGCGTCGGCGAGGTGCTCCTGGTCGATGTTGTAGTCGCCGCGCTCGACGCGCAGCCGGTGCGCCTCGAGCAGCACCTCGGCGTGCGTGAAGCCCGTGGGCGGCTCGAAGCGGTACGACGCGAGCTCGATCAGGAGGCCGAGCGGATCCTCGAAGTAGATCGAGTCCATGAAGCCGCGATCCTTGACGCCACTGTGGCGGATGCCTCGCTCGTCGAGCCGCTCCACCGCCTGCTTGAAGGTGGCCTGCGAGAGCGAGAAGGCGAGGTGGTGGACGCAGCCGGGATCCGTGGGCGTGCGCTCCGGATCGCCGGTGCGCTCCTCGTTCGTGAAGACGGTGATCAGACGGCCGTCGCCCGGGTCGAAGTAGAGGTGGCTCTCGGCCTCGTTGTCGAGGTTGGGCTGCTCGAACACGAACGGCATGCCGAGCAGGCCCTCCCAGAAGTCGATCGACGTTCGTCGGTCGGCGCCCGTGAGGGTGATGTGGTGGACGCCCTGGCTCTGAAGCTTTCTCATCGGCCTACACGCCGGCACTGCGACGTGGCTATGGGCCGTGAAGGACTCGAACCTTCAACCTTGGGATTAAGAGTCCCCTGCTCTACCAGTTGAGCTAACGGCCCGTGCATGAAGGGTGCCCGGGGGACGCGGGCCGACACGAGATTCTAGAGCGCTAGGCCGCGCCGCCCTGCTTGACCGCGGAGAGCGCCTCGTCGCGTGTGGCGTGGATCGGGAAGACCCGGTCGAGGCCCGTGATCTCGAAGATCTTGACGATGTTCGGGTCGCTGCAGACGAGGGCGAGAGTGCCGCCCGCCGGCCGTAGCCGCTTGACCCCGCCGACGAGCACGCCGAGCGTGGTCGAGTCGATGAACGTGGCCTTCGACAGGTCGACGATCACCTGCTTCTTGCCGTCCTCGATCACCTGGACCATGCGCTCCTTGAACTCGGGAGCGGTGTAGAGGTCGATCTCCCCGCCGAGCTCAATCACATGGGTATCGGCGTCGATCTGTTCGTCGTTGATCTGGAAGTTCACCTGACTCCTCGTAGTCGTACTGTTACGTCCCGGCCACGGGAAAGGCTAGCCGCCGCTCCCGCTGCTCCCATTCTGAGCTTGTGTGGTCGTACCGGCCGACTGGGCAGCCTTGACCGCCTGCTTAACGCTACTACGCTCGCTCTTGGAGGCGAGTCCCACCGCCTTCTGTGCGGCCAGATCCGCCGTCCGCTTGTCCCCGGCGAGGGTGGCGTACTGGACGACGCGTATGTACGCGGCCGAGCTGTTCTGATCGGCAGCGATGATCACCGCTGCCTTCTCCGCCTTCGCCGGCTTGTTCAGCCCGGTCTGGCCGTAGGCCTGAAACATGTAGTTCGCGAGCGTGACGTTGGGCTTGGCCGGGTTCGAGCTGAGGTACTTCTCCCAGGCGTTGGCGGCCTTCTGGAGATCCGCCTTCCCGTCGCTCGTGTACGCGCCCGTATTGGTGTCGACGCTGAGCCCGGCCAGCTGGTAGTTGCCGCGGATGATCTGCTGCAGTGCCGCCTGGTTCTGCGGGTTGGCGTTGAGCTTGATCTGCGCCGCGGCGATCTGCTTCTCGAGCGTCTTGTTGCCGCTGTTCGAGCCGCCGCCACCGCCGTTGAAGGCGTCGAGGAGGCCACCGTTGGTGCCGCCGCCGATGCCGAACAGGACCAGGCCGCCGCCCATGAGGACGGCAAGCAGGATGTAGGTGCCCTGCACCACGCGCCGGCGTTTACCTTTGAGGTCGAAAAGCATCTCTCGCCTAGCCCTCGGCGGAAACGATCCGGTCGGATACCTCTTCAGACGGCCTGCCGAAGGCGACGGCGAGAAGGATACTCAGCTCATAGAGCACGATCATGGGCACCATCTCGATGAGCATGCTCACGGGGTCGACGCCGGGGAGGAGCATGGCCAGCACGGCGATCACGACGATCGCGTACCGGCGGTTCTTGCGCAGCATGCGCGGCGTGACGATGCCGAGGCGGTTGAGCCCCAAGATGCCCACCGGTATCTGGAATAAGAGCCCGCACGCGATCAGCGTCGTGGTCACGAAGCTGTAGTAGTCGCGGGCGCGAATCTGCACGTTGAACTGGTTGGTGTTGAAGTGCAGCAGGAACTTGAGCGCCGCTGGCAGCACCACGTAATAGCCGAAGACGACGCCCGCGATGAAGAGGAACGGCACCATCAGCAGCAGCGGCAGCGCGACGTGCCGCTCCGTCGCCGTGAACGCCGGCAGGACGAACGCGTAGAGCTGGTAGAGGACCACGGGCAGCGCGATCAGGATCGCGGCGTACGCCGACAGCGTGAACGTCGTGGTGAACGGCTCTGCCACCCCCAGCGTGATCGGCTTGCGGCCGTGCAGCGGATGGTTGACGATCTTCAGGATCCGGTGGTTCTGCCAGAAGCAGAGCCCGAGCGCCACGCCGAAGGCGACGATCGACAGGATGATGCGCGTGCGCAGCTCATCGAGGTGGTCGACGAGCGCGAGTCGGTCCTCGTGTCCTACCGGCCTGATGCGACGAGCCATCGCCGCGCGCTCGTGAGCCGACTAACCGCGCGACTCGCCGCTGCGGGCCGCCTCCGGCTCGGGGGCCTGCTCGGCCTCCGGCGGGGCCGCGGGCGCTGTGGCGGGCGCGGGTGGGGGCTGCTGGACGGCCGCCTGCTCGGGCGGCGCGGTGGCCTGGCCGCTCGTCTGCGGCGTGTTCGATGCGGCCAGCTCCTTCTGGCTCTCCTCGTCCTTGCCCGTGACGGAGTCCTTGAACTCCCGCATTCCCTTGCCCAGGTTCTTGCCGGCCTCGGGTAGCCGCCTGGTCCCGAACACCAGGAGCAGGATTACGACGACGATGATGATCTCGACCGGGCCGATATTCGGCATGGGTTCCTCCCGTCAGCGGGCTGGATCCCCCATGGTAGCGGCGCACCCCTCGGCGACGCGGGGGTTCAGCTGCCCGACTGCTCGCGCTCGAAGTTGAGGTAGAAGCGGCTCGCGGTGGGCTCCGTCTGGCCCTGGTACTTGTTGCCACGCGAGCCATACGGGTTCTCCACCGGCCCGTCCATGCGCATGAACGAGATCTGCCCGATCGGCATGCCGTGGTAGATAGTGATCGGGAGATTGGCCACGTTCGACAGCTCGAGCGTGAGATTGCCCGAGAAGCCGCTGTCCACGAAGCCGGCCGTCGAGTGGATCAGCAGGCCGAGCCGTCCCAGCGAGCTCTTGCCCTCGAGCCGTGCCACGAGGTCGTCCGGCAGGCTCACACGTTCGAGCGTCTGACCCAGGACGAATTCGCCCGGATGCAGGATAAACGGGCGGTCTTCGGGCACCTCGACGGCCTCCGTCAGATCGTCCATCGGCTCGCGCACGTCGATGTACGGATGGCGCGAGTTGTGGAAGACCCGAAAGCGGCGATCGACGCGCAGATCCACGCTGGACGGCTGGATCATCCCCGGGTCGTACGGGTCGATCACGATCCGCCCGCTTTCGATCTCCGAGCGGATGGTGCGGTCACTTAGTACCACGCGAGCGGCGATTGTAACTGCGCATCTTTCGGACAGGGCTCAAGTTCCTGGATCTAGGACCGATACCCCGCGTACAGGTGGGAATGATGAGCTTCCAGGACAACAGCGAGAACGTGAAGCGGATCGTGCTTCCGAGCGGCAAGACCATCGAGGTCGTGTCGTTCGAAGACGTGACGCAGGAGCTGGCCGCAATCGAGCCGACTCCCCAGACGTCGCCCGCTCCCGCTGAGGGCCTGCACGTCTGCACCGAGTGCGACTCGCGGCTCGTCTACCCCATGGACTGGGAAGAGGAGGGGTCCGACAAGTGGTACGTCGAGCTCCACTGCCCCAACTGCGACTGGACCGGCGGCGGCATCTTCGAGCAGGACCTGCTCGACGAGTTCGATGAGGAGCTCGACCGCGGCATGGAGGAGCTCGCAGCGGATCTCGGCCGACTCGCCCGCGCGAACATGGCCGATGATGTGGATCGCTTTGTCGCCGCGTTGAAGGTCGACGCGATCCAGCCGATGGACTTTTAGTCGCGGCTTCGCCGCTCCGGGTCCACCGTCCACAGTCCGCAGACCGCAGGGCGGTCGTTCAGGCGTAGCGTTCTACTACGCCGTCTGCCACCAGCTCGAGCGCTCTGCGCTGGCGTGCCGGCAGGTCTATCTCGTCGAGTGCTGTCTTTGCCTGCTGCACGTATGTGAGCGCCTCTTCTCTGGCGTCGTTGAGCGCGCCGGTGTCGGCGATGCGGTCGCAGATCGCGTCTGCTTCCGCGGGGTTCGTGACGCGGGTGCGGAGGTCGATTCGGGCTAGCTCCTCGTCGCGCTCGCGGGCGAGGATCAGGGGAAGCGTGATCGTGCCGTCGAGGAGGTCGGTGCCGCGATGCTTCCCGGTGCGCTCCGGCGGCCCCGACACGTCGAGCACGTCGTCGAAGATCTGGAAGGCGATCCCAATCTTCTCGCCGAACGCGCCGAGGCACTCGACCGCGCTCGGCAGCCCGCCATTGGTCGACGGCCCGAACAGCGCGCCGAGGCGGCAGGCGGCCTCGAACAGGCGCGCGGTCTTGAGCGTGCAGCGGTTGATGTAGCGCTCGGAGCTGACCGTCGCGGACCAGGCGTCAGCGCGCTGCATCAGCTCGCCGCGCGCGAGTGCACTCGAGGCGTCCGACAGCATCTTCACCGCGACAGGGCTGCCCGTGGCGGCCAGCTCGGCAAAGGCGCGTGAGAACAGGAAGTCGCCCGTCTCGGTGGCGGCGGCGCGGCCGGCCGACTTGTAGACGGTCTCGCGGCCGCGGCGGAGCGGCGCGCGGTCGAGCACGTCGTCGTGCACGAGCGTGGCCATGTGGACGAGCTCCACCGCCACCGCGGCGCGTACGGTCTCGTCGCCCGAGGCCTGCCCCGCGCACAGAAAGACGATCAGCGGACGCAGGCGCTTGCCGCCCGCGCTCAGAGTGTCGGCCGCGTGGCGGCCGAGCTCCTCGCCCTGGCTCGAGCCTATTTCCACGAGACGTGCTTCCGCCCGTGACAACCCGCGTGCGAGGCGGGGCCCACCCGCCGCCAGCACGGCTTCGAGCTGGGCTAGGCCCGTCGCCTGGCGGGCGGGTGCGCTCACGCCTTCCTCCCCGAGTGGATCGCGATGATCCCGCCGGCCGTGAGCAGCCAATGGATGTCCTCGAGGCCCACCGCGGCGAGCTCGCGGGCGAGCTCCTTGGGCCCCGGGAAACGGCGCACCGAAGTGGGCAGATAGGAGTACGCGTCGGGGTCTCCGGCTATGCGTCCGAGCATCGGCACCACACGATCGAACCAGATCCTGAAGAACCAGGAAAGGGGCGGGCCCTGTGGCGTGGTGATTTCGAGCACCACCACGCGGCCTCCGGGACGCGTCACGCGGGCCATCTCGGCCAGTCCGGCGCGCAGGTCGGAGAAGTTGCGGGCGCCGAAACCGACCGTCACCGCGTCGAAGGAATCGTCGTCGTCGGAGAGCTCGAGCGCGTTCCCCCACTCGAACCTGACAGCGCCCGACTTGCGCCGCGCGAGCTCCAGCATCTGCTCCGAGAAGTCCGACCCGATCACCTCGCCGCCTGATCCCACGCGCCGCTCGAGCGCGATAGCGAGATCGCCCGTGCCGGTGGCGACATCGAGCGCGCGGTCGCCCGGGCCCACGCCCGCGAGGTCGACGGCCCGCTCGCGCCAGCGGTGGTGCAAGCCCGCCGTCATGACCGAGTTCATGAGGTCGTAGAGGCCGGCGATGCGGTCGAACATCGCGCGCACCTGAGGCTCAGAGAGCCGGCCCCTGGTGTCGGCGGGCGCGGGGGCCGTCATGCCAGCGCTACTTGAGCTGCGCGAGGAAGTCGACGAGCTCGTTGAACTTCTTGGGATTCGAAGTCTTCAGAGCCACGAACGACGGCATCGGCGCCGTCGGGTTGACGAGGGTGCGCGCGATCGCATTGCGCGGCAGGCGCGCGCCGATGTGGGTCAGGTTCGGGCCGGGGCCGGCGTTGCCGTTCTCGCCGATCTTGTGACAGCCCTGACAGCCGGATTCGGCCGCGACCAGCTTGCCCGCCTGGTATTGGGGTGGTGTCTTTAAGCTGATCGTGCCAGGGGGTCCGGCTAAGGCGCCCTCGACGGTGAGGTACGCCATCAGCGCGATCACGGTGACGGCCGTGAGCATCGCGATCGGGCGCCGCGCGGGGCGGCGCTCCGGATTGCGGTCGATGAACGGCAGCAGGATCAGGAGCACCATGCAGACCGTCGGGACGCCGATCGTGGCTATGAAGACGAGCGCGGGCGGTTTGATGACCCGCAGCAGCTCGAAGAGGAAGAAGAAGTACCACTCGGGGCGCGGCGTGTAGGAGGTGGTGGTGGGGTCCGCCTTGGGACCGAGCTCCGCGCCGAGCACGATCGACAGGACGATGATCACGGCGAGCGTGATGCACGCCATCGTCCCGTCCTTGAAGATCGCGTAGGGGAAGAACGGCTTGCCCTGCGACTTGAGGATCGAGTACTCGCGGAGGTACCGCTCCTTCTCCTGCTTGTTCATCTAGATCTCTTCCTCTGCCAGCTCACGAGCCTTCTCGGCCTTGAGCCAGGGCGGCGCCGTGGTGCCGAGCTTGGAGACGAGGTAGAGGTGGGCACCGATCAGGGCGATGATCAGCCCGGGAATGAGCAGCATGTGGATCGCGTAGAAGCGGCTCAGCGTGGTGCTCGTGAACTCCGCCCCGCCGCGCAGGAAGTCGGCGAGATAGGGGCCGATGATCGGGCCGGATGCGTTGATGTTCACGCCGACGACGGTGGCCCAGAACGCGCGCTGGTCGAACGGCAGCAGGTAGCCCGTGAACGACATCGCCATCGTGAGGATGAGAAGCACGACGCCGATGATCCAGTTGAGCTCGCGTGGGTACTTATAGGCGCCGAAAAAGAAGGTGCGGCCCATGTGCAGGAAGACGAGCACGACCATCACCGTCGAGCCCCACTTGTGCATGCCGCGCACGAACTCGCCGAGGAACACGTCGTTGATGATGTGGTGGACCGACCCGTAGGCCTGGGTGGGCGACGGGTTGTAGTACATCGCGAGGAAAACGCCCGTCACAGCCTGGTTCACGAACGCGAACAACGTGGCCGAGCCGAGCGTGTAGTACCAGTTGGTGCCCTTAGGGACCTTGCGGAAGAGGAAGGCGCGCAGGAATGGCGAGGTGCCGGTGCGCTCGTCGAGCCAGCCGAGCGTTGCGATCGGCACCTCGAGCGCCTGCTCCTTGAGGCCCTCGCGTTTCTCCTGCTTCTTGGCCTTCTTCAGCGCCTTCGGATCCTGGGTGGCCGCTCCGTTCGCGCCGTTCACGCGCGCGCCGTTCCTCGCCGGCTTCGAGCCCGGCCGCGGCGGCTTGCGCTGGAGGCCCTTGGGAAGCGGCGGCTTCATGTCGTGGGCCTCGCCGGGTAGAGGTACTGCCAGAGGCCGTCGAGGTGGTTGGACGGGTCACGCGGGCTGAAGCGCTGGAGGTGCGAGTTCATCGAGAAGCGCTGGCCGACCTGAACGCGGCTGTTGACCACGCGTGTGTAGAAGCGGTCGAGCGGGCGCACCGGCGGGCCGCCCACGACCTTGCCCTGGCGATCGTAGACGCCGCCGTGGCACGGGCAGATGAAGCGCTGGGCCGCCTGCACGTAACGGACGGGGCAGCCGAGGTGCGCGCAGCGCGTCGAGATCGCGACGTACGGCAGCGGCGACTTGCCCTTGTCGCTCGGGCTGCGGTCGGCAGCCGTGGCCTTGCGCACGTAGATGGTCGTCTTGCCCGCCGTCCCGATGGTCGGGTCGAGCGTGATCACCTTCGGCACGTAGCTCACCGGGTTGAAGTCCGCCTCCGGGCCTACGTCCTGCCAGCCCTCGTGCCCGGTCTTCTCGAAGATCGGCCCCAGCGCGAAGCCCAGCGCCGGCAATCCCACCGCCGCCGTGGCCACTCCACCGGCCGCGAGAGCGCCCGCCGTGATGAAGCGTCGGCGGGTGACTGTCTCGCCCTCGAAAGCACCGAGGGAGCCGCGGTCCTTGGTGTAGGGAGAGCGCTTTTTCTTGCTGGAATCGGCCACGTTGGAGGACGAGGGATTTAACGCCCGCGGAACTCTACAGTCAACATAAATACGGTCGTTACAAGGCTCTGGAGAGGGCTCCTCGAGCCCCCAGCCCGTCGTCCCCGGAGAGGACGCGGGTGGTGGCCTGCCAGAGCTCCTCTACCAGCTCCGGCCGCCCCTGGGCGTGCACGAAGGCGCACAGAGATATCAGGTCCGAGAGCTCGCGCACTGCGTCGATGTCGCCGCTGGCCGACAGTCGCTCCAGTCCGAGCGCGTAAAGCGAGTCGCCGGCGAGCAGTCTCAGGTCGGCGTCCATGCCCTCGAAGGCGCGCGGAGTCTCGTAGTGCAGGAGGTAGCCCTCGTACACGGCCTCGAGCACGAAAGCGCGCTCGGGGGCGAGTCCGTTCGAGCCGTTGAAGCGGCCAGGGCCTGGGTCGGGCACGGCGTACTCGCGCAGGGCGGGGTCGGCCGCGGCCGCCACCTCGGCGAGCAGGCTGGTCACCCGGCCACCTCGGCGAACGAGCGCGCGGCGGCCTCGAGCGTGAGCTCCAGCTCCTCGTCCCCGTGCACTAGCGAGGGGAACCAGGCCTCGTACTGCGAGGGCGGCAGGTAGACGCCGCGCGCGAGCATCGCCCGGCAGAAGGCGGCGTGCATCTCCATGTCGCACGCCTGAACCGAGGCGAGGTCGCTGATCTCGCCGGCGCTGAAGAAGAGCGTGAGCAGCCCCGGCGCCCAGGTGACCTTCGCGGGGACACCGTGCTCGCTCGCCGCGGCCGATAGCCCCTGGGCGAGCGCGCGGGTGGTCTGCTCGAGGCGCAGGTAGGCGGCGTCGTCGAGCAGCCGCAGCGTGGCGATGCCCGCCGCCACCGCCAGCGGATTGCCGGACAGGGTGCCGGCCTGGTAGACGCTCCCGGCCGGGGCCACCATCTGCATGAACGTGCGTGGGCCCGCGTACGCGGCCGCCGGCAGGCCGCCACCGATCACCTTGCCGAGGATCGTCAGGTCGGGCGTGACGCCCGAACGCTCCTGCGCGCCGCCGCGCGAGACGCGGAAGCCGGTGATCACCTCGTCGAAGACGAGCAGCGCGCCCGCGGCGCTGGCCGCCTCGCGCAGGAACTCGAGGAAGCCCGGCGCCGGCGGCACGAGGCCCATGTTGGCCGGAAAGGGCTCGGCCAGGATCGCCGCGGGCGGGCGTTCCTCGATCGAGCGCTCGACCGCCTCGCGGTCGTTCCAGGGGACGATCACTGTGTCCGCGGCCTGAGCCTTCGTCACGCCCGGGCTCGAGGGGATGCCCTGGGTCGCGAGGCCGGAGCCCGCGTCCGCCAGCAGGCCGTCCACGTGGCCGTGATAGGCGCCCGCGAACTTCACCACCGGGTCGCGGCCCGTGGCCGCGCGCGCCAGCCGGATCGCGCTCATCGAGGCTTCGGTGCCGGAGGAGGTCATGCGCACCATCTCCGCGCCCGGCACGCGCTCCACCACCTCTGCCGCCAGCTCCACCTCCCCCTCGGTGGGCGCGCCGAAGCTAGTCCCTCGGGCGGCGGCCGCCGTCACGGCGGCGATCACGGCGGGCTGCGCGTGGCCCGCGATCAGGGGACCCCACGAGCAGACGTAGTCGACGTAGCGGTTGCCATCGACGTCGTACAGCCACGGCCCCTCGCCGCGCTCGACGAAGACTGGATCGCGGCCGATCGCGCGCATGGCGCGGACCGGAGAGTTGACGCCGCCTGGCAGCAGCTCGAGGGCCCGGCGGTACAGCTCCTCGGAGCGAGTGGCGGTGCGCTCGCCCGCGCTCAGGAGTGCTCAGCCTCCCAGCGCCGGTAGTCGTCCGTGAAGTAGAGGAGGCGGATCTTCTTGAACTCCGTCGAGCTGTAGAGGGTCGCGCGCTCGTCGATGCCGGTCCGCTCCCCGATCGAGTCGAGGATCGCGTCGCACTCCTCCTTGGAGCGACCGTGGGCCATCGTGAAGACCGAGTAGGGCCAGTCCTGGTAGGTGGGCCGCTGGTAACAGTGGGAGATGCCGCGGAAGGACGCCATCAGCGGGCCGAGCTCGAGGATGCGCTCGTCCGGCACGCGCCAGACGCCCATGCCGTTGGCCGAGTAGCCGGCGCGGCGGTGGTAGAGGATCGCGGCCACGCGGCGCAGCGCCCGGCGCTCCTGCATCGACTCGAGGTGGCCGAGCAGCGCTGCCTGCGAGATGCCGAGCTTGGCGGCGGCGGGCGCGTATGGCTCCTCGACCACCGGCAGGTCGCCCTGCAGCGTCTTGATCACGGCGACGTCCAGCTCCTCGAGCTCGATCGGCTCGGGCTCGCGGTACTCGCTGTCCGCGGCGGCTTGCTGGAGCGCCTCCGTGCCCTCCTCCATCTCGAGGTCCATGCGAATCTTGAACAGGCGCAGGGTGGGCAGCTGGCGGATCGAGTCGGCGCCCGTCTCGCGCTGGATCACTTCGAGCGTGCCCTCGAGGCCGAGCTTCGAGTCGGGCTCCACCGCGATCGTGAACCACATGTTGAAGTCGTGGTTGCGCAGGTAGTTGTGCGAGACGCCCGGGTGCGAGTTGACGATGCCGGCGGCGCGGTGCGGGTTCTCCGGGTCGACCCTGGCGGCGACGAGCATCGACTTGTAGCCGAGCACGCGCGTGTCGAAGATCGGCGTGACCTGACGGATGATGCGCTCGCGCAGCAGGCGCTCGATACGGCGCAGCACCTCCGCCTCGTCCGCCTCGGCGAGCCCGGCCACCTCCGCGTAGGGGCGCGGCGCGAGCGGGAAGCTGCCCTGCATCAGGTTGAGCAGCCGCTTGTCGAGGTCGTCGAGCGGAACGGCGGCGCCGTCCCGGCGCGAACGAGTCTTGGGCTGGAAGTTGCCGGTGCCTATTGAAGCCACTGCGCGACGTCCTTTGCGTGGTAGGTGATGACGATGTCCGCGCCCGCGCGGCGGATGCCGGTGAGCGACTCGAGCACGGCGGCCCGCTCGTCCAGGTACCCGGCGGCCGCGGCGGCCTTGAGCATCGCGTACTCGCCGCTCACGTTATAGGCCGCGACCGGGAGCAGCGTCGCGTCCTTCACGCGCCGGATCACGTCGAGGTAGGGCAGCGCGGGCTTGACCATGACCACGTCCGCGCCCTCCTCGACGTCGAGCAGCGCCTCGCGCACGGCCTCGTGGGAGTTGGCGGGATCCATCTGGTACGAGCGCCGGTCGCCGAACGCCGGTGTTGACTCCGCGGCCTCGCGGAACGGGCCGTAGAAGGCCGAGGCGAACTTGGCGCTGTAGGCGATGATCGGCGTCTCGCTGTGACCCTCGGCGTCGAGCTGCGAGCGCAGCGCGCCGACGCGGCCGTCCATCATGTCGCTCGGGGCGACTATGTCGGCGCCGGCGTTGGCGTGCGAGATCGCGGTCTTGGCGAGCAGCTCGAGACTCATGTCGTTGTCCACCTGGCCGTCAGGGCGAACGACGCCGCAGTGCCCGTGCGAGGTGTACTCGCAGAGGCACACGTCGGTGATCACGACGAGCTCGGGATGCGCCTCCTTGATCGCGCGCACCGCTAGCTGGACGACGCCCTCCTCGTCGTACGCGCCGGAGCCCTGCTCGTCCTTCTCGGCCGGGATCCCGAACAGCAGCACCGACGGGATGCCGAGCGCGTGCGCCGCGCCGGCCTCCTCGACCGCGTGCGAGATCGACAGCCGCTCGACGCCGGGCATCGCCTCGATCGGCGTGCGGCTGTCCGTGCCGAGCTCGACGAACATCGGGTAGACGAGGTGCTTCGGCGAGAGCTCGGTCTCGCGCACCATGTCGCGCAGGACGCCCGTCTTCCGGAGCCTGCGCAGCCGGGTGGCCGGAAACGCCATGCCGTCAGTCTAGGACTCGATCGGCCTCCTCGACCGCGTCGAGCAGGCGCTCGATCGTGTCGTCGTCGGTGGCGGGCGCCATCACCGTGATGCGCAGGTAGCGCTCGCCGCCGATCTCGGTGGAGCTGAGGTGGAAGTCGCCGTCGGAGAGCAGACGCTCGCGGATCGCCACCTGGCGCTCGGAGTCGCGCCCCCAGCGGAAGCAGAGGATGTTGCTCTCGGGCCGGCAGGGGCACTCGAAGCCGGGACGAGCACGGATCAGGTCGTAGAAGCGCAGCGTGCTTTCGTAGCGCCCCGCCACGTACTCGCCGAGGCCGGCCTCGCCGCGCCAAGCGAGGTTCAGGAAGAGCTTCAGTCCGAGCGTCCCCTTGGTGCACTCGACGGCGCGCGCGAGCAGGTCGACCCCGGCGTTGTCCTGCTCGTCGTAGAAGAGGTAACTCGCCTGCTGGTGGAAGGCGCCCGCCAGGTCCTCGCCACGGCGTATGAGCACCGCCGCGCAGAGGCTGGAGGTGCGCAGCATCTTGTGCGCGTCCCAGATCAGCGAGTCGGCGCGCTCGATGCCGTCGAGCAGGTGGCGGTGGCGCGGCGAGAGCAGCGCGGACGCGCCGTGGGCGGCGTCGACGTGCAGCCAGATGCCGTGCTCTTCGCAGAAGTCCGCAATGGCGGGCAGGTCGTCGTGCAGCCCGGTCGAGGTCGCGCAGGAGGCGGCCACGAACGCCATCGGCCGGCGGCCGGCGGCCCGCGCGCGCTCGAGCGCGTCGGCGAGGCGGTCGACGCGGATGCGCTCGAGCTCGTCGACCTCGAGCGCGATGACGGCGTTCTCCCCCAGCCCGAGGATGCCGACGGCGCGCCGGATCGAGTAGTGCGCCGACGGCGGCGCGAACACGGCGAGGTCGGGCGGCGTGCCCTCGGTCCAGGCGTCGGGCGCCACGTGCGCGCGGGCGGCCAGCAGCGCCGTGAGGTTGGCCAGCGAGCCACCGTGGGTGAGCACGCCGGAGCTCGTGGCGCTGCTCCAGCCCACCTTCTCGAGCATCCAGCCGAGCACCACGAGCTCGATGGCGGCACCGGCGGCGCCCATCTCGTAGATCGCCATCGGGTTGTTGATCGAGCCGTGGATGAAGTCGGCCAGCGCCGAGGGCAGATCCGGCGGCGCCACCTGGTGCGCGAGCGAACCCGGGTGGTGGATGCGCGTGGTGCGCTCGAGGTAGCCGTCGAGGAAGCTCGCGAAGCCGTCGGGGTCCATGCCGCCCTCGCGCACGAGCCGGCGCAGGTCGAGCGCCTCGGCCACCTCATCGATCGGCGGCACGCTGACTGCAGGGTGGATGCCGCGCTGGCTCGCGTCGACATACGCCGCCAGCTTGTCGAGCGCCGTGCGCACGGCCTGCTCGAAGTCCTCGATCGACCAGGTGTGGCGCTCAACCAGCACGTCTGAAGTATCCGCCCTTTCGCAGCGCAGTTGGTGACAAATCTCGCTCTTTCGGCCGCCTTTCGCGCAATGATGTGCCAATGGACAGCGTCGATCGCAGGATCCTTGCCGAGCTGCAGCGCGACGGTCGCGTCTCCAACGTCGAGCTCGCCGAGCGCGTGAACCTGTCGCCGTCCCCCTGCCTGCGACGGCTCAAGCGGCTCGAGAGCGAGGGCCTGATCGCCGGCTACCGCGCGGTGCTCGACCGGCGCAAGGTCGGCCTTGGCCTCACCGTGTTCCTCGAGGTCAAGGTCGAGCGCCACTCGACCGAGACGGCGAACGCGCTCGAGAAGGCGTTCCGGGAAATGGAAGAGGTCGTGGCCTGCCACATCGTCTCGGGCCAGGCCGACTTCCTGCTCGAGGTGGTGGTGGCGGACCTCGGCGCCTACGAGCGCTTTCTGCTCGACCGGCTGCTCGGCGTGGCGGGGGTGTCTGACGTGCGCAGCAACTTCGCCATCCACACGGTGAAGAGCGCCGGGCCGCTGCCCGTCTGATCAGGCGAAGCGCTGCAGCGACAGGCGCGCGATCACGCCGAACGCGAGCGTGAGGATTGCCAGGTGCAGGAGCGGCAGCCCAATGCTGCCGGTCTTGTTGAGCGCCGAGTTGAGCGCATCGAGCGTGGGCTTGAAGGGGAACAGCGCGGACACGACCTTGATCACGTCGTAGAGCCCCGACGACACGGCGCCCGACGGCACGAGCGCGAGGAAGGCCATCGGCAGCGACAGCATGAACGCGAGCAGCGAGGCCGCGCGCACCTCGCGCGTGATGCCGCCGATCGCCACGCCCATCGCGCCGAAGCCGAGGCCGCCGAGCACGAGCGCCACGAGCCAGAGCGGGAAACGGCCCCACTCGAGCGACACGAACAGGCCGATGCCCGCGAGCATCAGCAGCGACACGAGGATCGCGCAGATCGCCGCGAGCCCGACCTTCTCGACGAGCAGCCCGGTCCGCGACACGAGCCCGCGGACGAGCCGCAAAAAGGCGTTCTCCTCGCGCTCGAGAGCGAGGATGCCGGAGGCGAGCAGGAGCGTGACGAACATCAGTGAGATCGTCACGGCGATGGCCACGGCGAAGGTGTCGAGCGGCGTCCTGCCGCCGTTGAGGATCGTCTGGTCCGCGCGGATCGGCGTGCCCACCGCCTCGAGCACGCCGTTCGAGAGGTCGAGGTTGTCGCGCGCCAGGCGTGCGAAGTTGGCCACCTGGCCCAGGCTGTCGCGCAGCGGCGAGCCCGCCGGGAGCGAGGCCTGCGCGGCCTGGACGATCGCCTGCGACTTCTGCAGGCCGAGCACGTCGAAGCTCTTGCCGAAGATCGAGATGTTGCCGCCCTTGGAGATCAGGTCCAGATAGTTGAGCGCGACCTTCGTGAACTGCCTGCTGAGCGCCGTATTGGCGTCCTGTACCTCCGCCTTGATCGTGTCCTGCACGAAGCGGGCCTTGACCGGGTCCTCGGCGTTGTAATAGACCCTCACGCTGGCCGGGCCGGTGCCCGCCTCGAGCTTCTGCGTGAGGTCCGCGGGGATGATCAGGGCGGCGAGCACGTCGCCTGACTTGACCTTGGCGATCGCCTCGTTCTCGCTCTTCACGTTGACCGGGTCGATGCGGCTGAAGATCTCCCTGCCGTACTGCGAGACGTCGATCTTCTGGCCGTTCAGTTCGAGCACGCTGGCCGAGGGCGGCACCTCGTTGAGAAACGCCACGCGGGGCTTCTCCGGCCCGCGCGAGATCGCGAAGCCGATCAGCACCGCGATGATGATCGGGTAGAGCACGAGCAGCGCCACGAGCAGAGGCGAGCGCTTGAGGATCTTCAGGTCCTTGAGCAAGAGCCAGCGCATCGCGTCAGTGACCGTGCTGGCGGAGGAAGGCCACGAAGGCCGCCTCGAAGTCGAGGTCGATGGCGCCGACGATGCGCTCGAGCTCGCGCGGCGACCCCGCGAACAGCCGCTCGCCGTCGGCCAGCACGACCACCTGCGCGGCGTAGCGCTCGGCCTCCTGCACGTTGTGGGTGGAGTAGATGACGGTCGTGCCCTCGGCGGCCAGCGCGCCGATGAACTCCCAGAGGCGCTCGCGCTGGCGCGGGTCGAGCGCCGCGCTCGGCTCGTCGAGCAGCAGCACCTCGGGCGCCGCCAGCAGGCCGATCGCGATGTTCACGCGCTGCTTGTTGCCGCCGGAGAGCTGGGCGACCGGATCGTCGCTGCGCTCCTCGAGGCCGGTCTGGGCGAGCATCCGCTCGACCACGCTTTCCACGTCCGCGCACTTCTCGAGGCGGGCGAAGAGGCGCAGGTTCTCGGCCACGGTGAGCTTGCCGTAGACGGCCGCCTGCTGGGGCACCCAGCCCACCTCGCCCGGCGTGCGGCTCACGCTGCCGCCGTCGGCGCGCTGGATCCCGGCGAGGATCGAGAGGAGCGTGGTCTTGCCCGCGCCGTTCGGGCCGATGATCGCGACGAGCTCACCGCGGGTCGCCTCGAGCGACACGCCCTTGAGCGCCTCGCGTTGGCCGAAGCGCTTGACGATGTCGCGCGCCTCGAGGACGAGTCCCCGCTCGGCCGCCCCCGCGGGCGGCGCCTGGGCCGGTTCCTGCATCGGCTCAACGGTAGTGGAGCGGGCCCTGGCAGAATCGCAGTCATGCGGCTCGTGTTCATCGGCGATGTCGTCGGCGGTACGGGCCGGCGCGCGCTCGAGGCGGTGATGCCCGAGCTGCGCAGCCGCTACGAGCCCGACTTCCTCGTGGTGAACGGAGAGAACGCCGCCGGCGGGCTGGGCATCACCGAGAAGATCGCGCGCGAATGGCTGGCCGACGGGATCAGCGCGATCACGCTCGGCAACCACGCCTACAAGCAGCGCGACGTCTACGAGTTCCTCGACCGCGAGGAGCGCATCGTGCGCCCGGCCAACTACCCGAAGGGCAACCCCGGCCGCGGCATGACGGTGGTCGAGAGCGACGCCGGCAGGCTCGCCGTCGTGAATCTCTCCGGCACGGTCTTCCTCGACGCTGCGCGCTCGCCGTTCAGCGAGGTGGACGGACTGATCGCGGAGCTGCGCGGCAAGGCGGACTGGATCCTCGTGGACTTCCACGCGGAAGCCACGAGCGAGAAGGTGGCGATGGGCTGGCACCTCGACGGCCGCGTGACCGCCTGCGTGGGCACGCACACGCACGTGCCGACCGCCGACGCCCGCGTGCTGCCCGGCGGCACCGCCTACATCAGCGACGTCGGCATGACCGGCCCGCGCGGCGGCGTGATCGGAGTGAAGCGCGAGCAGGTGCTCGAGCGCTTCAAGACGATGATGCCGGTCAAGTTCGAGACCTCTGACGAAGACCCGTGGGTGATGGGAGTGGCGATCGAGGCCGGCGAAGGCGGGCTAGCCCGTTCGATTGAGCAGATTCTGCTTCCGGCTCGGTAGCCGGCACGTACGGCGCGAACAGGGCGATCAGCGCGAAGGGCGCGAACCAGACGATGTAGAGGTAGAACCAGTGGCCGGCGGCCAGCTGGAACGCCACCAGGATCGCCGCGCCGAGCGCCGCAATCGTGACCGGGTCGCGCCGCCGCGGCACGAACGCGACGATCAGCGCGAGCCCGACGGCGATCACCTTCACCACCGTGTGCAGCCAGTTGAGCGAGCCGACCTGGCCCCAGACGCTGAACGGCGACGGGCGCGTGATCTGGTAGCCGAGCGTCCGGTGGTAGAGCGCCGAGATCCCGTCGCTCGGGATGAAGAACGCGAACGCCACGACGAACACCGCCGCGATCGCCAACCCGGCCTCGAGCGTGCCGCGCCTGAAGAGCTTGCCGGTGCCGCGCGCGAACAGCGGCGCCAGCGCCAGCGACACGAACTTGGAGGCGGCGCCGAGCCCTGTGAGCACGCCGCGACCCACCGGCGAGGCGATGGCCAAGAGTGCGTAGACGGCAAACATCGCCACCAGCGTGTCGTTGGTGTTGCTGGCGAGCGCGAACAGCGTGTAGGGGTACGCCACCCAGGCGTAGGCGAGCACGATCCCGAGCTCCCGCCCGGCGGGCCCGGCGCGCAAGCGCCTGCCGAGCAGGAACAGCCCGAGCAGCGTGAGCAGGTCGAACGTGATCGCCGCCGCGTGCGCCGCCGGCAGGTCGTTCCAGGTGCCACTCCAAGGCCAGATCCGCTCGAACGGGATGTAGGCGATGTAGTTGACCGGCCCGTAGGTGTCGCCGTGCTCGTTGTCCGAGGGGAACTGACCGCTGTACAGCGGCTGGCCGTGCACGATCCGGTCGGCGCCGATCACGCCCGAGTAGCCGACGTCGACGACGTTCGAGTTGGCCATGTTGAGCGCGACGCGAAAGCCCACGAGGCCGACGATGGCGATCGCCAGCACCCAGATCGGGACGAACGGGACGAGCTTGCCCCGCGGCGGGCCGCGGCGCTTGCGGAAGCCGGCCAGCAGCATGCGCACGAACAGGTAGCCGAGCACCGGATAGACGAGCGGCACCGAGACGCCGATGTTGCCCTGCTCGAAGAACAGGTGCGAGACGACGAAGCCGACGAGCACGAGCAGGTCGAGGTGCAAGAGCCGGAAGGGCCGCCGCGGGTCGATGAACGGCAGCAGGAACAGGAGCCCGAGCGGCAGCCAGATGTAGATCGCGTTGAACGCGCGCCCGAAGGCGCCGGGATAGCCGCGCGCCATCCGCCACGCAACCTGGTAGCCGGTCCAGGCCTCGGTGACGGCGCCGAAGCGATCGTCCACGATCACCTGGGCCATCTCCTTGCCGCCCTGGAACCAGCTGATCTGCCAGCGTCCGGCGTTCTCCGTGTACGCCTGCACGGTCATGTGCGGGTGGCGCCGGATCTCGGCCCTGATCTTGGGCTCGCGCTGCGCGATGTCGATCGCCTGCAGCGACGTGAGGCGGTAGCCCTTGGGCGAGGTGTCGCCCTGCGTGGGGATCGGTGTGAGAGCGGGGAACGCCGACTTGCCGGTGGTGGTCGTGGCGTGAGCCGACGGGCACGCGCCGAGCGCGATGAGCGCGGCTACCGCCGCGAACGCTGCAAGTCGACCTCGGCTCAGCGGCCTTGGCCGAAGCTCCACATCTTGTTCCCGAGAAAGTTCAGCGGCGTCGCGAGCGCCAGCGAGATCGCCTGCGCCAGCACCTTCGGCGTGCCCGCCACGCTGACGAGCAGCTCGAGCACGCCGAGCGAGAACAGGAAAGCCACCACGCTCACCGTGAAGAAACGGGCCGCCTGGAAGCCGGCATGACCATCTGCCGCACCGAACGTCCAGTGGCGGTTGAGCCAGAAGTTGTTCAACACGGCGACGATAAACGCCACAGTGGCGGCAACGAGGTGGTTGACGTCGAGCGCGACCGCCAGCAGCGTGAAGACGGCGAGGTTGAGGGCATAGCCCGTGCCGCCGACGCAGAGGAACTTGACGAGCTGCACCCAGTTGTGGGTCCGCCGCAGGCCGTCGAAGACGCGCGTGTGCACGCGGGGTTGAGGGGCCAGTGTCTCTTCGGTGACGTTCATTCGGTCGCTACCTGGAAGTGGTCGAGCACCATCGGGGTCACATCCTCAATCGACCACTGTGGCGGCTGATTGGCTCCGGACTCGGTCCCGGCGAAGATGAGGACACCCAGTGAGTCGCCTCGGTGGAGCGACCCGTGGCTTCCACCACCCACGTGATCCGTGCCGCCCCAGTCTACGAACTCGTACCCGGGCATGGCGGAAATGAGTACATCGCCGGAGTTAGCGCAAGTTAAGGAAGACCAAAGGCGGCTCATAGGATCGGGGTAGATCGCGCTCGTAACGCGGCCGTCACCGATGACCAGATCGAGCGCGTTCGGCTCGCCCTCGACGCTCCACTTGCGCCCGCGGTCGTCCTCCAGCTCACCGCCGGGAGCAAAGCGCAGCTCGCCGCGCTCGCTCCACAGCACCGCCTCCTCGCCCTCGCGCCACACGATCAGGTCGAGTCCGTCGACCGCCCGCAGGTCGCGCGCGACGCGCGGCGCCGCCTTCTCGCGCCGCTCCGGATCGAGCACGTAGACCATCGCCGAGCGCGCGGCGGGCGACACCGCAAGCTCCGCCGTGTCCGCGAGCGGATCGGCAGGGGTGAGCACGCGCCAGCTCGGCAGCGCGGTGGCGAGGTTGACGCGGTCCTCGACGCTCGTCTGCGAGTGGTCCGACATGACGATCACCGCGTACTCGTCGAGGAAGGCGTCGGGCCCGCCCGCCACATGCATGATGCGCTCGAGCGCGCGGTCGGCACCCGCGATCGACTGCACCTGCGCGTACGGCCCGTGCTTGTGCGAGTAGGAGTCGTTGTCGGGCAGCGAGAAGAGCATGAAGTCGAACAGCCCGTGCTCCACCAGGTAGGCGCCCACGCAGCCGGTGTGCCGGTCGCGCTGCCCGGGCTTGCCGAGCATCGAGGTGCAACCCGTCTTGCGCGACTGGAACAGGTCCGCGTAGAAGAACTCGGTGGGGCCGTAGACCGCGTGCGTGAAGGTGGCCGCGCGCGCGATCGCCGGGTAGACACCCTCCTCGGCCAGCTTGTGCCGTGTGCGCCCGCGGTAGATCAGGAACGTGGTGCAGGCGGTCCTGAGCCCGGCGTCCTCGAGCGACTCGTAGACGGTCGGCGTGGCCCGGCTCAGGTGGGCCATGTTCATGTTGTAGACCGTGTCGTAGAGCGAGCGGCGGATGCCGAACGCGCGGCTCGCCTGGAACGACGAGCCGTACTCGACGTAGCGCTGCTCGCCGCGGTGGTACCAGTTCATCGACGGGATGCGGTGCCGGTCGGGCCCGCTGCCGGTGGCGATCGTCGACGAGGCCACCGGCGTGACGGACGGATACGAGGACACGCACTCGCGCACGTAGGTGCCGCGCTCGACGATGGCCTTGAGCGCGGGCGCCCGGCCCTCCGCCATGGCGCGGTCGAGCAGCTCCGGCTTGAGCGAGTCGATGACCGCGAGGATTAGCTTCTTCGGCACTACCGCAGGATGCGCAGGCCCTCGTACTTCTGGCCGCCAGCGCGTTGCCCGCTGAGCAGGAGCAGCACGAAGCCCGCCAGGGCCACGAACGAGATCGGCGGGAACAGGATGGCGAGACCCGCGAGCGCCAGCGAGATCAGATCGGCGTATGCGGTCAGGAACGAGGCGGCGGACGCATCGAGCCGGCGCCGGGTGCGCCGCAGCAGCCCGATCACCGCCGCGAAACCGAGCAGCGCGCAGGCCGCGCCGGCGAGCAGCCCAGGCCAGCTCTTGTGCCCCGTGTCGGCCAGCGAGCCGGCGAACAGCAGCGCGCCGAAGGCGATGCCGAGCAGCGCGAGCACGAGCTCGAACTGGCGCGAGGCGACCACGCCCGGGCGCCTGCGCTCGATCAGATACGAGACGACCGCGAGCGCGAACATCAGCACGAGCCACCACGGGCTCTCGAGGAACGCGTAGCTCGTGCCGCCGAAGTCGAGGCCGACGTTCCCGCGCGCGAGGGCGCCGGCGAGGAGCGGCGGCAGGAACGGCCGGATGCCGCTCGAGCTGCTGAGCCCGGCGCCCTGGCCGATGTCGAAGATGAGGCTCATGGTCGGTACGCTCCGGTGAAGCGGCCATGACGATAGAGGACCACCCAAGCGGCGGCGCGGGGAGGGGCAAAGGGATCGGCGGCGAACGTCGGCACATCGAGCCGACGCGCTCCACCTCCCGCGATCTCGAGCGCTACGCCGGCCTGTTCGCCACCCGAACCAGGGTGATGAAGTCATCCGCGATGCGCGACCTGATGGCGATCACGGCTCGCCCCGAGGTGATCTCGTTCGCGGGCGGCCTGCCGGACACGAGCACGTTCCCGCCGGACACCTTCGCGGCGGTGGCCGCGCGCATCGCGCACGAGTCCTGCGCCAAGGCGTTGCAGTACGGGCCGACCGAGGGACTCGTCGAGACCAAGCAGTGCATCGCCGAGGTGATGCAGGCCGACGGCACGCCCGTGGACATCGACGACATGGTGATCACGACCGGCGGTCAGCAGGGCATCGACCTGGTGACGAAGACGCTGATCGATCCGGGCGACGTCGTCGTGGCGGAGGCGCCGACCTACCCGGGCGCCGTGCCGACGTTCTCCTCGTACCAGGCGGACGTCGTGCAGATCGAGATGGACGACGACGGCATGCGCATCGACCTGCTCGAGGAGGCGCTCGAGCGCCTCGACCGCGAGCAGCGCAAGCCCAAGTTCATCTACACGATCCCCAACTTCCAGAACCCCGCGGGCGTGACGATGTCGCTCGAGCGGCGCATGCGGCTCGTGGAGGTCGCGCATGAGCGCGAGCTGTTGGTGCTCGAGGACAACCCGTACAGCCTCCTGCGCTACGAGGGCGAACCGGTGCCGTCGCTGCACTCGCTCGACGGCGGCGTGTTCGTGATGTACCTGGGCACGTTCTCGAAGATTCTCTCGCCCGGGATCCGGCTCGGCTGGGTGGTGGCGCCGCCGCCGGTGCTCGACAAGATCAACCAGGGCAAAGCGGGCGCCGACCTCTGCAGCTCGACGCTGTCGCAGCTGATGGTGCAGGCGTACTTCAGCGAGGTGCGCTGGCGCGACTACGTCGACTCGCTCACGCAGATCTACCGCGACCGCCGCGACACGATGCTCGACGCGCTGGCCGAGCACTTCCCGCCGCAGGCCGAGTGGACGCGCCCCGGGGGCGGGCTGTTCATCTGGGCGACGCTGCCGGACTTCATCGACACCACCGATCTGCTCGCGCGCTGCCTGCGCGACAACGTGGCGTTCGTCCCCGGCGAGCAGGCTTATCTCGACGGGCGCGGCCGCAACTCGATGCGGCTGAACTTCTCGATCTCGGATGCGGACACGATTCGCGAGGGCGTCCGACGCATTGGGAAGGTGCTGGAAGAGCTTGTGGCTCTGTACGGGACGCTCACAGGTGCCGAGTCCGCAGTCCGCAGTCCGCAGTCCGCAGCGCGTCAGCCCGACTCGTCGGGTGAGGGCGCGCAGGTGCTGCGTATGTCCGAGCGCCGGAAGGCTTCTGGGTAGTGGGCCGGATCGCCGTTCTCAAGGGCGGCAGCTCTCTGGAGCGGCAGGTGTCGTTGCGGTCCGCGGCGCGGGTTGAGGATGCGCTCGAACGGCTGGGGCATCAGGTGGTGCCGATCGACGTTGGCTCGGATCTCGTGGAGCGGCTGCGGGCCGAGGCGCCGGAGGCGGCGTTCGTGGTGCTGCACGGCGTCGGCGGCGAGGACGGCACGGTGCAGGAGCTGCTCGAGATTCTCGGCATCCCGTACACCGGCTCCGCTCCGCTCGCCTGCATGCGCTCGATGGACAAGGTGCTCAGCAAGCACCTGCTGCTCGACGCCGGCATCCCGACGCCCGAGTTCTTCGCCTTCAACGAGACCGCCTTCCAGGGCCTCGGCGCGGCCGCCACGCTGCCCGCGATCGAGGAGCGGCTCGACTTCCCGATCGTCGTCAAGCCGGCCGCGCAGGGCTCGGCCCTCGGGATCAAGTTCGCACGCACCGCCGCGGACGTGCCGAGCGCGCTCGTTGCCGCGTTCTCCTACGACACGCGCGTGCTGCTCGAGCGGTACGTGCGCGGGCGCGACCTCGCGGTGTCCGTGGTGGAGGGCGCCGCCCTACCGGTGGTCGAGGCGGTGCCGCAAGACGAGGACTTCTACGACTTCGAGTCGCGCTACGAGATCGGCCGCACGACCTTCGTCTGCCCGGCGGAGCTGCCCGAGCCGATCACCGCGCGCGCCCAGGCGCTGGCCGTGGCCACCTACCAGCTGCTCGGCTGCCACGGCGTGGCGCGCGTGGACATCATGCTCGAGGAGGCCACCTCAGAGCTGTTCGTTCTCGAGGCGAACGTGATCCCGGGGATGACCGACACGAGCCTGCTGCCGCAGGCGGCCGAGGCCGCCGGCATCGCGTTCGAGGCGCTCGTGGAGCGCATGCTCGAGCTGGCGTTCGAGCGCGACGCCACCCGCGCCACTGCCTAGCTCTAGTCCGCAGTGCGCAGTCCGCAGGTCTACTCGCCGGCGGCGAAGTCCTCGGGCGTCACGTTGTCCAGGAAGTCCTTGAACTTCTCGACGACTTCCTCGGTGTCCTCGACCTCGTGCTCGAACTCGATCGCGGACTCCTCGATCACCGACTCGGCGGCGAAGATCGGCGCGCTCGTGCGCACCGCGAGGGCGAGGGCGTCGGAGGGGCGGGAGTCGATCTCGATCTCGCGGCCGTTCATCTGGAGCGTGATCGAGGCGTAGAAGGTGTTCTCCTTGAGCTCGGTGACCGACACCTTGCTGCACGACACCTCGAGCTCGCCGAGCATGTCGTTGATCAGGTCGTGGGTCATGGGCCGCGGGGTGGTCGCACCCTGGAGCTTCATGAGGATTGCGGCAGCCTCCGGATGGCCGATCCAAATCGGCAGGAACTTGTTGCCTTCGCGCGTCTTCAGGAGCACGATCGGCTGCTTGCCGACCATGTCGAAGCTCACGCCGTAGATCACCATCTCGAGCATCGGATTGGGTTCCCTCACTCAATCGAGCCGGTCTTCGGACAGTCTAGAGAAGGGTGGCCGCCACTACGCTGCGCCCCAGGTGACCGGGCTGCTGCGAATTGCGGTATGTACGAACAGGACCGCGCAAGAGGGCGCGGAAGCACTCGCCGCGCTCGGAGGTCAGGCTCCGGAGGGCGCGCTCGCGCTCGTGACGAGTGGCCTCGGCCCCGCATCCGTCGAGGCTCATAGAGCCTTATTTGCAGGTACTTTGCTCGAGGAACCGCGGCCTGGCCTGTCCCTCGCCCGCAACCGCGCGCTCGACTGGTGCGGCGAGGACGACCTGCTCGCCTTCGTCGACGACGACGCCGTTGTGTGCGACGGCTGGTACGACGCGCTCGCCCGCCGCTGGGGCCAGGGACCGGCGGAGCTGGCCTGCGTCGGCGGCCCGATCCGGCCGCGCTGGCCGGCCGGCGGGCCGCCGCAGTGGGTCTCCGGGCCGCTGCTACCGGCGCTGACGCTGCTCGACCTCGGGCCCGCGCCGCGCGATCTCGACCCCGAGGTGACCACCGTGTACGGCGCCAACATCTCCTTCCGGGTGTCGGCGCTGCGGCGGGTCGGCGGCTTCGACCCCGCCTTTGGTCACAGCGGGAAGCGCCTCTTCTTCTCGGAGGAGGACCAGGCCCAGCGGGCACTCGCGCGCGCCGGCGGGATCGTGCGCTATGTGCCCGACGCCGCGGTCGAGCACGTGATCCCGCCGGAGCGGCTCACGCGCGCGTCGTTCGTGCGGCGGCGCTTCGCCTATGGCACGGCGCTTGGCATGCGCGGGGCGCGCCCGCGGGCACTCGCGGCGCGACAGCTGCTCAGCTCGGGGGCGGGCGCGCTGGTGGCCGTCGGCCGGGAGCGCCTCTTGATGGAGCGGCTGGTGCGCGCGGCCGAGAACGCGGGGGTGGTCTACGGCTCGACGAGGCCGCGCCGGATCGCGTAGCGCACGAGCTCGACCCGGTCGCGCATACCGAGCTTCGAGAGCACGTTGGCGCGGTGCGACTCCACGGTCTTCTCCGACACGTGCAGCGCGACGGCGATCTGCTTGTTGGTGTGGGCCTCGGCGATCAGCTTGACCACGTCCAGCTCGCGCGGCGTGAGGGGATCCTCGAGCCGCTCCATGCGGCCGCTGTCGAGCCACTCCTTGATTGCGGCGCGCTCCGTGACCGGCGATACGAACTGCTCGCCGCGCGCGACCGCCTGGATCGCGTCGATCAGGTCGGTGTCGGCGGAGCGCTTGAGCACGTAGCCGTTGGCGCCCACCTCGACCGCGTCGAAGAAGTAGCGCTCGTCGTCGTGCATCGATAGCAGCAGAACCGACGTCTCGGGCGCGCGGGCGCGGATCTCGCGGGCCGCTTGAAGGCCCGTCATGCGCGGCATCGTCACGTCGAGGATCGCGACGTCGGGCCGCGTGGACTGAGCCAGCTCGACGGCCTCGATCCCGTCCTCGGCCTCCGCCACCACGCGCATGCCCTGCTGGCGGTCGATCAGCATCCGGATGCCGGAGCGAACGATGCCGTGGTCGTCTGCGATCAGGATGTGGAGCATCAGGGCACGTGCAGGGTGACGGTGGTTCCGCGGCCGGCCGAGGAGTACACGCTCAGCTCGCCGCCGACGAGGCGCGCGCGCTCGGCCATGCCGTTGAGGCCGAGACCGCTGGGAGGCAGGGTCGAGTCGAAGCCGCGCCCGTTGTCGCGGACGCAGAGGTCGATGCCGCCCTCGCGCGTGGCGAGGTCGACCTCGACGCGCGTGGCCTCCGCGTGGCGCGCAACGTTGGCGAGCGCCTCCTGGGCGACGCGGTAGACGACGAGCTGCTGATCGTCGCCCAGCTCGCCGGACTCGCCCTCGGTGCGCAGCCGCGCGTCGATGCCCTGCTGGTCGCCGAAGCGGCGCACCTGGCCCTCGAGCGCGGGCAGCAGGCCGTGGTCGTCGAGCGCGGTCGGGCGCAGCTGGCGGGCGAGCTGGAGCAGCTCCTCCATCGCCTGGTTGACCAGCCGCTTGACCTCGGACAGCTCTCGCTCGAGCTCCCCCGAGGGAGCGTCCTGCATGAGCGCCTGGAGGCGCAGCAGGATCGCGGTGAGCGCCTGGTTGACCTCGTCGTGCAGATCGCGCGCGACGCGCTTGCGCTCCTCCTCCTGCGCGCGCAGCACGAGCCGGCCGCTGCGGCGGCGCTCCGATTCGATGCGCTCGAGCAGGCGCTTGAAGGTCGCGGACAGGCGGTCCACCTCCTCCATCTCGCCGAGCGCGGGCTGGTCGAACGAGACGCCGTGCGCGGGGTCGATGCGCTCGAGCCGGTCGATGAGCTGCTCGAGCGGCGAGAAGCGCCGGCGCAGCATCATGATGTTCGCGAGCAGCGCGAGCATGATCGCCATCGCCAGCAGGGCGAACTGCAGGCGCTCACCCTGGATGCGCAGGTTGAGATTGGCCGCGGAGGTGGCGCCGAACAGCACCGCCGTGACCAGGAATACGTTGACCAGGATG
Source organism: Thermoleophilaceae bacterium (assembly GCA_036494715.1). GTDB lineage: Bacteria > Actinomycetota > Thermoleophilia > Solirubrobacterales > Thermoleophilaceae > JAICJR01. The sequence goes on along the minus strand of DASXNY010000166.1, from coordinate 2,250 downwards.
GTCTGGCCTATGAGGGTTCCGCGCCGGCTCATCAGAAAAGATGGGGTCACGACCCCATATCGGCAAAAGAGCCCTCAACCGACAATCCTGCTTAGAGAGATTTGGGCGAAGGTGAGACGCGCCGTCCACTCCTCCAACATGGGTTTTGGGTCCGAGCAGGGGCGCCACGCGAGTGGCGCCCCTCTCTTTTGGGGGGCTGGGGGCGGGTCGCGGGGGGCGGGAACTACTGGTTCGTGCGTCGGCGGCGGTCTTCGAGTGACGCCACGTCCGCCGGCGCCGCCTCGTACTCCGGCGCCTCGGGCTCGAGCCCGAACAGCTCGCGCAGCGCCTGCAGGTGCACGTAGGAGCCGCCCCGCTCGACGTCGTTCTTCATGCGCACGGTGGGCTCGTGCAGCAGCCGGCCGACGACGGTGCGGGCGAGCAGCTCTACGCGCGCGCGATCGGCGTCGCTCAGCGACTCCCAGCGCTTGTCGTTCTCGCGCAGAACGCGCTCCACGATCTCGTCACCGCGCTCGCGCAGCGCCGCGATGGTCGGTACGACATCGAGGCTGGCGAGCCAGTCGCCGAAGCGCTCGACCTCCTGCTCGATGATCGTCCGCACGTGCACCACCTCGGCCTCGCGCGCGCTGAGGCTGCGCGCCACCTCGCGCTGCAGGTCGTCCATGTCGAAGAGCGTGATCCCCGGCAGCTCGCGCACCGCCGGGTCGATGTCGCGCGGCACGGCGATGTCGATCAGGAGCAGCGGGCGGCCGTCGCGGCTCTCCATCACCAGCTCGAGCTCCTCTCGCCCGACGATCTGGTGCGGCGATGAGGTGGAGCTGACCACGATGTCCGCGGCCTGGAGCTCGGCGGGCAGGTCGTCGAAGCGCACGGCGTGGCCGCCGAAGCGCTGGGCCAGCCCGATCGCGCGGTCGTAGCGGCGGTTGGCCACGAACACCGTCTCGACGCCGCGCTCGCGCAGCGCCTTGGCGGTGAGCTCGCCGTTGTCGCCCGCGCCGATCACGAGCACGCGGCGCGAATCGAGCTCGCCGAGCGTTCCGCGGGCCAGCTCGACCGCGACCGACGACACGGATACGCGCGAGCGCCCGATGGCGGTCTCGCTGCGCGCCCGCTTGCCGGTGGCCAGGGCGTCCCTGAACAGGCGGTTGGTGATCGGCCCCGTGGCGCCCTCGACGAGCGCGAGCTCGTAGGCGCGCTTGACCTGGCCCTGAATCTCGGCCTCGCCGACGATCATCGACTCGAGCCCGGCGGCGACCCCGAACAGGTGCCGCGCCGCCTCCATCCCGCGCGGGCTGTAGAGCGAGCCGAGCAGCTCCGTGGGCCCGATGCCCGCCTGCCGTGACAGCGTGGCGAGCGCCGCGCTCTCCGCCTCCACCGGGTCGCTGGCAACGAGGTAGATCTCGGTGCGGTTGCAGGTGGAGATGGCCACGGCCTCGTGCACCTCGGCGTGGGCCACGAGCTCGCGCATCACGGTGGCCGCGCGGCCCTCGGGCAGCGCCAGCCGCTCGCGCAGGGCCAGCGGCGCGGTCTTGTGAGAGATTCCGAGCGCGAGCAGGCGGGAGCTCATTGCGGGCGTTTGTCCACCAGCTCGTTGAGGGACTCGAGGTCGCGCTCGATGCGCTGGAGCTTGGCGGCCATGATCGCCACGTAGACGATCACCAGTGTGAACACCACGAGGTAGGCGGCCGCGACGTACTTGCCGGCCTCGCCAAGCGGAAGGGCGGGCATCAGCTCTCCCGCGGCTTGGCGGGAACGGTGCTCACGGGGGGCGCGGGCGCGCCGGCCCGCGTGTGCTGCTCCTCGAGCGCCAGCTCGAGGCGCTGGCGCAGCCGCTTGATCTGGATCGACGCGTTCTTCGATGTCAGCTCGAGCTTCCAGAGCGTGACGTACAGCAGCGCCATCCCGAGCAGCGAGACGAGGAAGGTGAGCCGCATCGAGCCGGGCAGGTTGCCGCCGGTGGTGGAGAGCACGCGTGGGTGGCTGAACGACTGGGCGAGCCGCACCGCCACGAAGTTGAGCGGCACGAACGCGCCGGCGATGATCGCGAACACCGCCGCATAGCGCGCCTGGCGGTCCGGGTCCTCGATCGAGAAGCGCAGCGGCTGGTAACAGCAGTAGAGCAGGAAGATGATCAGGAACGAGACGAGCGTCGGCTCGTCCCAGACCCACCAGTGGCCCCACGACGCCTTGGCCCAGATCGCTCCCGTGATCAGCACGCCGACGGCGAGCACGATCGACAGGTGGATGGCC
>DASXNY010000165.1:0-25465 GCA_036494715.1 Thermoleophilaceae bacterium | reverse complement strand
TCCACCGAGTTCGACCCCGAGACGCCGTACCCCGTGATCGACCTCCTGCCCGAGCAGAAGGAGGTGCGCGACATGGGCGGCACGATGCGCCTCGGCGCCGACCCGGTGAAGCTGCACGACGACACGCGCGCGCGGGAGATCTACGGAGAGCCCGTGATCTACGAGCGCCACCGCCACCGCTACGAGGTCAACAACCACCTGCGCAAGCACCTCGAGCAGGAGGGCCTCGTCTGCTCTGGCACCTCGCCCGACGACCGCCTCGTCGAGATCATCGAGCTGCCCGAGCACCCGTTCTTCGTGGCCAGCCAGTTCCACCCCGAGTTCAAATCCCGGCCGCTGCGCCCGCAGCCGCTGTTCCGCGACTTCGTGGGCGCCGCACTCGAGCGCGCGCAGGAGCGAACTCGCGAGTCGGCAGTGAGCAGTCCGCAGTCCGCCGAGCGCGAGGTCGGCAGCAGGAACTAGCAACAGCGCGTCGTTTCGCAAGTGCGGAACTGGGCAACCTCAGAGGCATGAGGAGAATTCCGCGCACCAAAGGCGCCATAACCGGTTTTCTGATCGTTTTGCTCGGCCTCTGGGGAGCTCTGATCCCCTTCGTCGGGCCCTACTTCAACTACGCAATGCATTCGGACCAGACGTGGCAGTGGTTCAGTGACCGCTTCTGGCTCGAGGTTCTGCCGGGGATCGTCGCCGTGCTCGGCGGTCTTATCCTGATGCGCGGCGCGACGCGCGCGAGCACGTCGTTCGGCGCGATGATGGCGCTGGCAGCCGGCCTCTGGTACATCGTCGGGCCGAACGTGAGCATGCTCTGGAACCATGGGGCGATCACGATTGGGCCGCCGATCGGGCAGCACAACATCACACGAACCCTCGAGTGGCTCGGCTTCTTCTACGGCCTCGGCGGGCTGATCACGCTGTTCTCCTCGTACGCGCTCGGCTTCATGGCCGCGCTGCCGATCGTGGATGAGCGGGTGGTGGGCCGGACGGTCGCCACCGGCACGGCGGGCGCGACGGCGGGCTACGCCGCCGGGCGGGCAACCGCTCCGCGGGACCGCGTGGCCGCGGGCAACGAAACCGCGGTCGCTCCCGCGCGCACGACCGCGCCGGCCGCCGCGGCTGATGAGCCCACCGTGGCGAACGACCGAACAGTGGCCGGTGACCGCACCGCGACCGCCGACCCAACCGCACCGAGCACGGCCACGGCGACGGGCACGCGCCGCCGCGGCGGTTTGTTCCGCCGTCGTCGCAGCGAGACCACTCGCACCTGAGGCGATAAACCGATAAACCTCTCGGCGTGAGCACCGCCGAACTGGCAACCGGCTCGCGCGAGGAGAAGGAGCGCCTGCTCGACGACTTCGTGCGGCTGTGCGAGATCGAGAGCCCGTCGCGCCAGGAGCGTCCCTGCGTCGACGCCGTGGCGGCGGATCTCCGCGAGATGGGCCTCGAGGTCGAGGAGGACGCGAGCGGCGGCGAGACCGGCTCCGACTCGGGCAACCTGATCGCCCGCATACCCGGCCCGGAGGACGCGCGCACGATCATGCTCTGCGCCCACCTCGACACGGTGCCGCTCGAGGGCCCGGTGAAGGTGGAGCGCCAGAACGGCACGCTCATGAACGCGCACGAGGCGATCCTCGGCGCCGACAACAAGGCGGCGGTGGCGGTGATCCTCGGCGTGGCGCGGCGGCTGGCGCGCGGGAGCTCGCCCGTCGGCGTCGAGCTCGTCTTCACGACCTGCGAGGAGATCGGGCTGCGCGGCGCGAAGGCGATCGACCGCGGCGCCCTGCGCTCCGAGTACGGCTTCGTGTTCGACCACGCGTCGCCGATCGGCGAGCTGATCGTGGCGGCGCCCACCTACTTCAGGATCGACGCGCGCTTCCGCGGGCACGCCGCGCACGCCGGGATCCGGCCCGAGGCCGGGCGCAACGCGATCGCGGCCGCTGCCCTGGCGATCTCGCGGCTCGACCTGGGCCGGGTCGACCCGGAGACGACGGCCAACGTGGGCACGATCAAGGGCGGCACGGCGGCCAACGTGGTGGCGGAGCACTGCTTCGTCGAGCTCGAGGCGCGCAGCCTCGACCACGGGCGCGCGGCGGAGATGGTGAGCCACATGGTCGACGCCATCACCGAGGCTGCGAGCGACCGCGAGTGCGACGTCGAGACCAGCGTGGAGGAGCAGAACCGCGGCTTCCGCCTGGCGCGCAGCTCGCCTCCGGTGGCGGTGACCGCAGCCGCGCTCGAGGGCCTCGGCATCGAGCCGAGCTACGTGACCACTGGCGGCTGCAGCGACGCGAACATCTTCGTGGCCGCCGGACTGCCGTGCCTGTGTGTGGCCAACGGCACCGAGCGCAACCACCAGCCCGACGAGAGCGTGACCGTCGAGGCGCTCGAGACGATGCTCGACGTGACGTTCGGGATCGTCGCCCAGAGCGCGTGAGCTCGCTGGTCCTGCGCAGGGGGACCGTCACGGAGGTCGAGCGCGCGGGGCCCGCGGCGCGCGTGCGGGTGGACGTCGGCGGCGAGCTGCGGCCGGCGGTCTCCTACACGGCGCTCACCGGCCTGATCGAGCCCGGCGACGACGTGCTCGTGAACTGCGCCGCGCTCGACCTCGGGCTCGGCAGCGGCGGCTTCGACATCGTGCACGCCAACCTCACACGCGGGCTGGAGGCGGACGGCGCGCGTGGGGCGCACGTGATGAAGCTGGGCTACACGTCGCTCCAGCACACTGTCGTCCCGTTCGAGGAGCGGGTGGCGCCCGACGAGCACGGAAGCGGCCCGGTGGCGGTGATCGCGCTGCACGGGCAGCTGCCGGGCGTGGCTTGGGCGGCGGCGCAGGCGAGCGAGCGGCCGCGCATCGGCTACGTGCAGACGGCGGGCGGCGCGTTGCCGGGCGAGCTGTCCGACGTGGTGCGCGACCTGCGCGACCGCGGGCTGCTGGCCGCCCACGTGACGGCCGGGGCCTCCTTCGGCGGCGAGCACGAGGCGATCACCGTGGCGGGCGCGCTCGAGGCCGGCTTCGCCGCCGACGGCTGGGACGCCGCCATCGCCGGGCCCGGACCGGGGATCCTCGGCTCGGCAACGCGGCTCGGCCACGGTGGCCTCGCCGCACTCGACACGGCGCACGCCGCGCTGGCGCTCGGCTGCCGCACGCTGCTCGTGCCGCGCATGTCGGACGGCGACCCGCGCGAACGCCACCGCGGGCTCTCCCACCACAGCGCGACCGTGCTCGAGCTGCTGCTTGCACCGGTGTTCGTGCCGCTGCCGGAGGGCGCCGCACCGCCGCCCGGGGAGCACGAGAGTGCCGAGTTCGCCGTCGACCTCCGGGGCTATGCTCGCTCCGGTCTACCCACGACCACGATGGGCCGCTCGCTCGAGGAGGACGAGCTGTTCTTCAGGGCGGCGCTGGCAGGCGGCGCGGCCCTCGCAAAGGAGATCGATGGCGTTTGAGCGCGTAGGTGTCGACGAGGTCTGGAGCGGGCGCATCGCGCAGGTGCGGGTGGAGCGCTGGCGCCTCGACGACGGCGAGGTGGTGGAGCGCGAGGTGGTCGGTCACCCCGGCGCGGTCGCGGTCGTCGCCCACGACGGTGAGCAGCTCTACCTGGTGCGCCAGCCGCGGGAGCCCGTGGCCGAGCCCGCGCTGCTGGAGCTGCCGGCGGGCAAGCTCGACGAGGAGGGCGAGGACCCGCTCGCGACCGGCAAGCGCGAGCTCGCGGAGGAGATCGGCAAGGGCGCGCGCGACTGGCGGCACCTCACAACTTTCTATTCCTCGCCGGGTTTCTCGGACGAGGAAATCCACGTGTACCTGGCCACCGACCTCTACGACGAGCACGCCGAGGGCGACGAGGAGGAGCGGATCGCGATCGTCACGGTCCCGCTGTCCCAGCTCGACGACGTGATCCGCGACTGCCGTGACTCGAAGACGCTGGTGGGCCTGCTGTGGCTGAAGGCGATGGGGGAGGGCGCTTGAGGCGCCTGCTGGTGGTCGCGGTTGCGCTCATTGCGCTCTGGCCGGGCGCGGCGCTCGCGGACACAGTGACGAGCACGGCGGATTCCGGTGCCGGAACGCTGCGGGCGGCGGTCGCGAATGGCGGCACGGTCACGTTTGCACCCGCGCTCGGTCAGATCACCCTGAGTTCTCCGATCGTGGTCTCCTCGCCCGGTCTGACGATCAGCGATCCCGAGGGCGACGTGAACGTGACCGGCGCGAGCCCGCTGCTGCACTTCAGCGCGGGCAACGCGCTCGTGGCGGGAGTGAACTTCAGGGGCACGGGCGGCGGCTCGGCGATTCAGGTGGACGGCGGCGTGACCGGTGTGAAGATCGAGCGCAGCCCAATCTTCAACGTGGCCACCCCGATCGCGCTCGCCAGCGGGGCGAACGGCGACATCGCGCCCCCGCAGAGCGTCAGGGTCGGCCCGCGCCAGCCCGACGGCACGCTGCCCGTAACGGGCACGGTGGCGGCGGGCGCGGAGGTCGACGTCTACGGCGGCGACCCCACCGGCTCCACCCCCACGAGGTTCCTCGGCCGCGGCGACACGGGCGGCGGCACGTTCACCCTCGTGCCGAGCCCGGAGCCCGCGCCCGGCGCGAAGGTCACGGCCACCATCACGAGCCCGAGCGCCGGGCTAGGTACCTCGAACCACTCGGCCACGGCAACCGTGCCCGCGGACGTCACCTCGCCCACGCTGGCCGGTGCGTTCGCGTTCAGCACAAGCGAGGTGATCGTGGTGCCGAGCGAGCCGCTCGCGGCCGGCTCGCTCAACCTCAGCGATTTCAGCCTCGAGATGGCGGGGGTGCCGCGGGCGATCACCCAGGGCGGCATCTCGCCCGACGGCTCGCGGGTGTATCTGATCTCGAACCAGCCCTGGAACCCGGGCGAGGCGGGCAGCCTGTCGCTGGCCGGAGCCGGGCGGTTCACCGACCTGGCGGGCAACTGGAACCTCGGCTCGAGCCCACTGGCGGTCGGGGCTGCGCCAGGGGACTTCTCCCCGCCGCTCGTGCAGAGCCTCAAGCTCACGCCGAGCAAGGTGTGCCTGACGAGCGGCAAGACCTGCAAGCACATCGGCGTGACGATCAGCTTCGTCACCAACGAGGTGGGGAAGGCAGTGGTCGTGGTCAACCGCGCGAGCAACCGCCGCGCCGGCCAGTTCGTGAAGAAGGTGACGAAGGCCGGCCGCGTGAAGATCACCTGGCGCGGCACGATCCACGGCCGCAAGCTGCGCGCCGGGCGCTACGTGGTCGAGGTCTCGATGGAGGACAACGTGGGCAACGTCACCGACAGCCCGCCCTTCCAGGCGATTCACATCGTCCGCACCACGCGCTGATCTGAGCGAGGCGTTGCAGCGTCAAGGGATGGCGCCCGGTCGGACGAAAGCAGTCTCGTGGCCATCGCCGCGCGACCTCCGCAGTCACTCCCGTTCGAGCACCTGATGCTCGACTTCCTCGCGTACCTCGAGTTCGAGCGCGGGCTTTCGCGCAACACGCTCGAGGCCTACCGCTCGGACCTGCTGCAGTTCGGTCGCTTCCTCGACTCGCGCGCGGAGTCGGCGGTGAATGCGTCGAGCGCCGACGTCTCCGACTTCCTCGCCGGTCTCGCCCAGGGCAACGGCAAGCCGCCGGCCTCCGCCGCCACCATCCACCGCAAGGCGGCCTGCCTGCGCTCGTTCTACCGCCACCTGCGCCGCGAGGGCGTGCGCGACTCCGATCCCACCGCCGCGCTGAGCGCGCCGAGGCGCGGGCGCAAGCTGCCACACGTGCTCACACGCGACGAGGTGAACCGCCTGCTCTCCCAGCCGCAAGGCTCCGACCCGTCCGCCCTGCGCGACCGCGCCCTGCTCGAGACGATGTATGCCTGCGGCCTGCGCGCGTCCGAGACGATCGGGCTCGAGATCGCGGACATCGACCTCGAGGAGCACGTGCTGCGCGCCCGCGGCAAGGGCTCCAAGGAGCGCGTCGTGCCGATCGGGCGCAAGGCTGTCGAGGCGCTTCGCATCTACCTCGAGCGCGGCCGCCCGCGGCTCGTCGGCGGGCGTACGGAGCCGCACGTGTTCGTGAACTTCCGCGGTGGCGCCCTCACGCGGCAGGGCCTCTACAAGATCGTCCGCCGTCACGCCCTGCGAGCCGGCCTCGCCGACCGCATGAGCCCGCACACGCTGCGCCACACGTTCGCCACGCATCTGCTGTCCGGCGGCTGCGACCTGCGCTCGGTCCAGGAGATGCTCGGCCACGCCGACGTCTCCACCACCCAGCTCTACACGCACCTCTCGAGCCAGCGTCTGAAGGACGTGTACTTCAAGGCGCACCCGCGCGCGACGACGAGCTGAATAAGCTCGGGTAGAGATGCCCGAGCTTCCCGAAGTAGAGACGATCCGCCGCCAGCTCGCCCCCGCCGTCGAGGGACGCGTGCTCACGGAGATGCAGGTGCTGGACGCGCGCTGGTGCGAGCCGGCGCCGCCCGCCGAAGTGGCCGACGCCGTGCGCGGCCGGCGCATCGAGCGGCTGTCGCGGCGCGGCAAGTACCTGATCTGGGAGCTCCAGGACGAGGTCTATGTGGCGATGCATCTGCGCATGACGGGCAACCTGTTCGTGGTCCCGGCCGACGAGGACGCGGACGACCGGCCGCACCTGCGCGTGCGGATGCTGCTCGACTCGGGACAGCGCGTGCTGTTCGTCGACGTGCGCCGCTTCGGCACCGGGATCGTGCTGCTCGGCCACGACGCGCTCGAGGAGTACTTCTCCGCGCGCCTGGGCGTCGAGCCGCTGAGCTCGGACTTCACGGCCGACGCGCTGCGGGCACTCGCGCGCGGCCGCAAGGCGCCGGTGAAGGCATTCCTCCTGTCGCAGGAGCGCGTGGCCGGCGTCGGCAACATCTACGCGGACGAGGCGTTGTTCCGCGCGAAGATCCATCCGCTCCGCCCCGTCGGCACGCTCAAGCGCGCCCAGATCGAGGCCCTCCGCGACGGAGTCGTCGACTCGCTCAATGCGGGCATCGACGCCAAGGGCGCGACGATCGACGACTTCCGCCACCCCGACGGCGCCCACGGCTCGTTCCAGGACCGCTTCCTGGTCCACCTGCGCGAGGGCGAGCCGTGCGTCCGCTGCGGCACGCCCGTGAAGAAGATGCGCGCCGCCGGCCGCGGGACCTACGTCTGCGAGCACTGCCAGCCGCGGCCCCGAGTGCGCAGGGTCGCGCACGTCAGCAATACTCGTTAGATGGACCTTCGCACGACACAGCAACCACTCAAGGACGCCTACCGGATCGATCCGGAGAAGGCGCAGATCACCCTCACGGCCCGTGGCAGCGATTCCGACGACGGGCCGGTCAGCTGCTCGGTCGACATCGGCCGCATGATCTACGAGGCCCAGGCGCACTCGGGCGTCGGCGGCCCAGGCACCGGCGCCTGCTCGGGCGACCTCCTGCTCGGCGCGCTGGCGGCCTGCGCGCAGCTCACATGCCAGATGGTGGCCACGGCGATGGGTATCGAGGCGACCCGCATCGAGACGACCGTGGAAGGCGACCTCGACCTCCGCGGCACGCTCGGCGTCGACCGCGAGGTAGGGGCGGGCTTTACCGCCATACGCGTCCGGTTCGAGGTGGACGCACCGGCCGCCAGCGAGGAAGACCTGGCCGCCCTCCACCGCAAGTCGGAGCGTTACTGCACCGTCTTCCAAACGCTCGCAACGACGCCTGAGCTGAGCACAGAGCTCGCTCGACCCTAGGACCTGCGGGCTGTGGACTGTGGACTGTGGACCATTCCTTCGTGGACACATACATAGCAAAGCTATATAGTTATCCAATATGGCTATGCAAACTGCTTCCGCGGACGCCGCTCATGAGGTTGCTCGTGAGCTCCCGCAGCACATCGCGCGGCTGAGCCGTTTCCTCTATCGCTGCTACGACGGCGATCTCTCGCGTACCGAGGCGGGCGTGCTCAGCACGCTGTCCCACGGGCGGAGGCGCATCACCGAGCTGGCCGAGCTCGAGGGGCTCGCGCAGCCGACCGTGACGGTGCTCGTGGGAAAGATGGAGGACCGGGGCCTGGTCTCGCGGGAGCGGGACCCCGACGACGGCCGCGTGGTGCTCGTGGCCGTGACCGACGAGGGCCGGGAGGCACTGGAGCGGCTGCGGACGCAGTACCGCGACCTCCTCCACGAGCGCATGGCCTCGATGACCGACAAGGAAGTGGCTGCGCTGCGCGCGGCCACGGAGACACTCGGGGCGCTGCTCGAAGCGCTCCAGCAAGGGGACTGATGTATGACTTCTTCTGAACCCGCGGGCGGAGGCTTCTTCTCCCAGCCCAAGGCAGTCTGGGCCGTCGCGTTCGCGGCGGTGGTGTCCTTCATGGGCCTCGGCCTGGTGGACCCGATCCTGCCCGCGATCGCCAAGGACCTGAAGGCGTCGCAGAGCGACGTCGAGCTGCTGTTCACGAGCTATTTCGCCGTCACCGGCGTGGCGATGCTGGTCACGAGCGCTGTGGCCAGCCGCATCGGGCCGAAGCGCACGATGCTCGCGGGCCTCATCCTGATCATCGCCTTCAGCGCGCTCGCGGGCGCGTCGAACAGCATCGGCGCGATCGTGGGGCTGCGAGCGGGCTGGGGCCTCGGCAACGCGCTCTTCATCGCCACCTCGCTGTCGGTGATCATCGGCTCGGCGTCCGGCGGCGTCGCGGGTGCCGTGATCCTCTACGAGGCCGCGCTCGGCCTCGGCATCTCGGTCGGCCCGTTGCTCGGCGGCGAGCTCGGCAGCATCAGCTGGCGCGGCCCGTTCTTCGGGGTCGCCGTGCTGATGACGATCGGCCTCGTGGCCACCACCGTCTTCCTCGACAAGACGCCCGCGCCGGCCAAGCGCATCTCGGTGTTCGAGCCGCTGCGCGCCCTGCGCCACCGCGCCACGCGCGGCAGCGGGCTCACTGCGGTCTTCTACAACTTCGGCTTCTTCACGCTGCTCGCGTACACGCCCTTCACGCTCGGCCTCGGCGCGCACCAGCTCGGCTATGTCTTCTGCGCCTGGGGAGTGATGCTCGCGGTGTTCGCCGTCTTCGTCGCCCCGCGCATCTCGCGCCGCTTCGGCGACATCCGCGGCCTCGGCGCGGCGCTCGCCGGCCTGGCCATGATCCTCGCGCTGATGGGCATCTTCCACGCCTCGCAGACCGCGCTGATCGTCTGCGTGATCGTCGCGGGCACGGTGCTGGGCGTCACGAACACGCTGATGACCCAGGTCGTGATGGAGTCGGCGCCCGTCGAGCGCCCGGTCGCGACGGCCGCCTACAGCTTCGTGCGCTTCTGCGGCGGCGCGATCGCGCCGTTCGTCGCCGGCAAGCTCGGCGAGCACGTGAGTGTGCAGTCGCCCTTCTACCTCGGCGCGGCGATGACCGCGATCGCGATCGGCGTCCTGTGGTTCCACCGCGAGTCGCTCGTGCCGCGCGCGGCCGCCACGGTCGAGGCGGCGCCTCCGGCGCTCCAGCCGGGCCAGGCCCCGATGGTTGTCGCGCTCGGTGGCCCGAGCTCCGACCAGGTGGCCGCGCTCACTGTGCCGCTTGCCCGGGCGCGCAAGTCGCCAGTGCAGGTGCTCCACGTGATCGAGACGGACGTCGTCGCGGGCGAGAGCGCCGTCGACCTCGAGTCGCGCGGCCACGCGATCGACTCGCTCCGGCGTGCCACCGCCACGCTGCGCGAGGCGGGTGTGCCGGTGGCGGGCGAGCTGGTGGCGAGCGTCGGCGGGCATGCCGACGTGGCGGGCGCGATCCTGCGCCGGTCGGCCGAGCTGTCGGCCGGGCTGATCGTCGTCGGCGCGGAGACGCGCCACGGACTGCTCGGCCCCGGCGTGACCGCGGAGATCGCCGCGAACGCGCCCACGCACGTGGTGGTGATCAACCCGGCGGCGGGCGCGCTCGGATCGCCGGTGCAGGACGCGCCCGCGCCGGCGGATCCAAGCGAGCTCTGGCGTAGCTAGAGGCGCTCGTCGAGCCAGTCAGCGAGTGGTCCCGCCGCCACCTCGCTGAAGCGCTGCTCGAGTTCCGCGCCGTGTTCCATCAGGAGCTCGACGACGGACACGTAGTCGCGGCCCTCGATCGAGTGCCACTGGGAGCCGAGCGCGGCCCAGGCCACCGGGGTGTCGAACTCCGCGCCTGAGCGCGCCAGCGGGTCGGCGCCGCGCTCGAGCAGCATCCGGACCGTCTTCGGATTGCCGACCCAGCACGCGTGATGGATCAGCATGCCGGGCGGCCCGCCTCCCACGTGGCCGAAGTAGTTCGGCCCGAGCACGTCGACGATCAGGGCGAGGTGCTCCTGTCTGAGAACCGCGAGTATCAGCACCTCCTGCGCGTCGGCGCCGAGCTTGTCGGGCAGCGGCTGGGCGGGCCGCTCACCGCGGGCCAGCGCGGCCACCGCCAGGTCTTGCGGGGCCACGTCGGTGGACGCGCCCAGCTCGGATAGCAGCGAGGCGATCTCGTCCCGACCGCGGAGCACGGCGTTCTGGTAGGCGGTGCGGTACTCGTTCTCCGGTGTCGACCATTCGCCGCCCGTGCGGTCGAGCGGAGCGCCGTGCTCGGCCAGCAGCCGGATCATCTCCTCGCCGCGGCCGCGGCGCACCGCGTGGACGAGCAGCGCTCCCTCGCTCGCGTCGGCGCCGGCGTCGAGCAGCAGCCGCACGTGCTCCATGCGCTCATAGTCGATCGCGTGGCCGAGGCCGTGCGTGCCGTTCGGCTCCGCGCCGTGCTCGAGCAGCAGCCGCAGGCAGCTTGGGTCTCGGCTCTCTGTGGAGTGGTAGACGGACTCGCCGTCATTCGGATCGGCGCCCGCCTCCAGCAACAACCGGGTGAGCTCCGCGTCGTGCACCACGCCGGCGGCTCCATAGATCGCCGACATGTCGCCGAACTCGTTGTGGAAGGTGACGTTGGGATCGGCTCCGCGCTCGAGCAACTCGCGCGCCAGCTCCACCGAGGCGAAGCACGAGTGCGTGACGTACAGGAGCGGCGCCCAGCCGAGCGGTCCCCCGGGCGCGTTCAGATCGAGGGAGCCGTCGAGGCCGCGCCCGAGGGCGAGCCGAGCCCACGGGTCGGCAGCGATCTCAGGCCGCGCGTCGAGCAGCCGCCGCGCTCGCTCGCAGCGCGCAGAGGTGGCGGCGGCGAGGAACGACTCCACGTTCGCCTCCACCGAGTGCACGAGCGCCGGCCAGCTCGAAAAGCCCTGCTCACGGGCCAGAACGAGCTGCGCGCTCGCGAGCTGCGGGGGCAGGTCGCCGAGCCGCGCCAGCGCGTCCGCATCGCCGGCCCGCGCCGCGCGGATGAGCTCCTTTGCCTGCTTGCGAAGTTGCTCGAGGTTCACGTCGATCTCCTCCAGTCGAGCCCGTGTCCGCGGCGGGCGGGAAGAAGATCACGTGTCCTGCGATGAACTGCAGTGGAAGGTGGGCTCTGCCCTTACCGCGGACCGGGTGCGCCCCTCGCGCGCGAGCCCGAGCGTACTACGCGGCCAGCAGCTCGTCGAGGACGCCGTCGCGGTCGGCCTCGAGCAGCTCACGGAAGCCGCCGAGCGGGCGGCCGTCGATCAGCACCTGCGGGAAGGTCATCTGGCCGGTGAGCGATACGAGATCGGCGCGGCCGTCGGGGTCCTTTGCGAGGTTGATCTCCTCGTAGGCAATTCCCCGACTCTCGAGCAGAGCCTTCGCCTGCCTGCAGAAGCCGCAAGGCTCCGTGGTGTAGACCACGACGTCCGCCATCCCGGTCACAGTCTAGGAAGTGCCCGGTCTCTTCAAGACAGAGGCGGTCGTTTTACGCTCGATCAGGTACGGCGAGGCCGATCGGATCCTTCATCTGTATACCCGCGACAGGGGACGGCTCGGGGCGATCGCGAAGGGAGTGCGGCGGCCGAAGTCGCGCTTCGGCGGGCGGCTCGAGCCGCTCTTCAGGGTCGACCTCGTACTGCACGAGGGCAGGGGAGACCTGGCCACGGTGACGTCGGCTTCCACGGTCAGCGCGCACCCGCGGCTGCGCGACGGGCGCGAGGCGCTCCAGCGCGCGACGCAGGCCTGCGACGCCGTGCTGCGCCTGTTCGACTCCCAGGAGCCCAACCGCCCCGCCTACAACCTGCTCTGCAACGAGCTCCAGCTCCTGGACGAACAACCGGCGACCGCGAGCCGCGGTCAGGCGCTTGCGTTCAGGCTCAAGCTGCTGCTCGCGGCGGGCTTCCTGCCGGAGCTCGCTGCCTGCGCCTCGTGCGGAGAGCGCGAGCACCTCGGGGCGTTCTCGGCCAGCGCGGGCGGCGTGGTGTGCGCGGGCTGCGAGGCCGGCTCGTTCCCGCTCGACGAGGCCGCGCACAGATTCCTGGTCGAAGCGCTCGCGCGGTCGCTGGCGGACGCGCCGGCGGCGGACGACTCCGCGCTGCGCCAGGCGGATCGAGCCATCACCGAGACCTTGGAGCATCACGCACACGTGCGGCTCGCGCGCGTGGCGTAGGGTCTACGCGGCATGCAGGGCAAGCGGCTCGTGATCGACCACATCGGCGTGGGCGTGCGCGACTACGAGGAGAGCGTCGCGTTCTACTCGCGCGCGCTCGGCCCGCTCGGGCTCGAGCTGGTGGCGGAGACCGACACCGACAACCGTTCCGCCGGCTTCGGCTACATGGGCCGCGACGACTTCTGGATCCACGAGGGCCGCCCCGTCGGCCGCTCGCACATCGCCTTCGAGGCCCAGAGCCAGGAGCAGGTCGACGGCTTCCACGCCGCCGGGCTCGAGGCCGGCGGCCGCGACAACGGCGCCCCTGGCCTGCGCAGCGAATACAGCGCGACCTACTACGCGGCCTACCTCCTCGACCCGAACGGCAACAACATCGAGGCCGTCTTCCACGGCGATGCCCCCAGCGAGAAGGGGCACCGGGTAGCGCGTTGACAGCGCCCGCGGGTCCGAAGATCCGCAAGGCCGAGCCGTCCGAGCTGCCTCAGGTGGCGGCGGTCCTGGCCCGCGCGTTCTACGACGACCCGGCGATCGGCTGGGTCTTTCCGAACGACGCGAAGCGGCTCGCGCAGACCGAGCGCTACTGGGCCAGTCGCCTGCGTTACCTGTCGCCGCAGGATCAGGTCTACGTCACCGACGACCTCGGCGCCGCGGCGATCTGGACCTTGCCCGGGCAGTGGCGGTCGAGCTGGCGCGAGACGCTCGACCAGGGTCGCCGCATGCTCACCCGCCGCCTGCCGCTCCTGCTCTTTGGCCTCTACCGGCTCGAGAGCGGTCATCCTCACGAGCCCGGGAGCTTCTACCTGGTCGTCCTCGGCACCGATCCGCCGCGCCAGGGCCAGGGCCTCGGCAGCGCGCTGATGCAGCCGGTGCTCGAGCTCTGCGACCGCGACGGCGTGCCCGCCTACCTCGAGTCCTCGAAGGAGCGCAACGTCGACTTCTACTCGCGCTTCGGCTTCCGCGTGACGAAGGAGCTGCGCCTGCCCCGCGGGCCGCTGATGTGGCCGATGTGGCGAGACCCGGCCGCGCATTAGGATGATGGCTTGACCGGTACGAAGTGGGTCTACGACTTCTCCGAGGGCTCGCGCGACATGCGCGATCTACTGGGCGGGAAGGGTGCGAACGTCGCCGAGATGACGCGCATCCTCGGCGCCGAGCGAGTACCCGCGGGCTTCACGATCACCACCGAGGCCTGCGTCGCCTACATGAACGCCGGCCAGGAGGAGCCCGAGGGCCTCGCGCAGCAGGTGGCGGAGGCCCTCAGTCGTCTGGAGGAGCAGGCGGGCAAGGAGCTCGGCGACACCGGCGATCCGCTGCTCGTGTCGGTGCGCTCGGGCGCGCGCGAGTCGATGCCCGGGATGCTCGACACGGTGCTGAACCTGGGGCTGACCGACGAGAGCGTCGAGGGCCTCGCTCAGAAGACGGACAACGACCGCTTCGCCTGGGACTCCTACCGGCGCTTCGTGCAGATGTTCGGCAACGTCTGCCGCGGCGTGCCGGGCGAGCGCTTCGAGGACGCGATCAAGGCACGCAAGTCCGAGCGCGGGGTGAAGGACGACACAGAGCTCGACACGGACGACCTGAGGGCGCTCGCCGGGAGTTTCAAGGAGATCTACCGCGAGCACACCGGCGAGGACTTCCCGCAGGATCCGCAGGAGCAGCTCAGCCAGGCGATCCGCGCGGTGTTCGACTCCTGGATGGGGGCGCGCGCGGTCGAGTACCGGCGCATCAACCACCTGCCGGACGACTGGGGCACGGCCGTGAACGTGCAGCAGATGGTGTTCGGCAACAAGGGCGACGACTGCGCCACGGGGGTCGCTTTCTCACGCGACGAGATCACCGGCGCGCCGGAGCCGAGCGGCGACTTCCTGGTGAACGCCCAGGGCGAGGACGTGGTGTCGGGGGTGCGCACGCCGCGAGACATCTCCGAGATGAAGGAGGTGATGCCCGAGGCGCACGAGCAGCTGATGGAGATCCTGCGCGAGCTCGAGCGCCACTACAAGGATATGCAGGACACCGAGTTCACTGTGGAGGAGGGGCACCTGTACATGCTCCAGACGCGCAACGCCAAGCGGCCGGCGCAGGCGGCGGTGCGCTTCGCGGTCGACGCCGTGAGCGAGGGGCTGCTCGAGCGCGAGCAGGCGCTCGCGACCGTCGACGCGGGCGCCCTCGACGCGCTGCTCCATCCGGCGTTCGATCGCGACGCCGAGTTCGAGGTGCTGGCCGAGGGTGTGAACGCCTCGCCGGGCGCGGCCAAGGGCGCGATCGTGTTCACGGCGGAGGACGCGGTGGCGGCGGGCGAGGACGGGCGCGACGTCGTGCTCGTGCGGCCGTTCACCGAGGCCGACGACGTCGCGGGCTTCCACGCCGCGCGCGGGATCCTCACGAGCGAGGGCGGTAAGGCCAGCCACGCTGCGCTCGTCGCGCGCGGGATGGGGCGGCCGTGCGTCTGCGGCGCCTCGGCGCTCGACATCGACCTGAATGCGCGCGAGGTGCGCGTGAACGGCAGGGTGCTGCACGAGGGCGACACGATCGCGATCGACGGCTCGCGCGGGATCGTGACCACCGACGACGTCCCGCTCGTCGACCCTGAGGTGGACGACAACTTCGAGACCGTGCTCGAGTGGGCGGACGAGATCCGCAAGCTCGGCGTGCGCACCAACGCGGACAACCCGGGCGACGCGAAGAAGGCGCGCGGCTTCGGCGCCGAGGGCATCGGCCTCTGCCGCACCGAGCACATGTTCATGGCCGAGGACCGCGTGCCCAAGATGCGCGCGATGATCATGGCCGAGAGCGAGGAGGACCGCCGGCGGGCGCTCGCCGAGCTCCTGCCCTACCAGCAGGAGGACTTCGAGGGTCTGTTCGAGGAGATGGCGGGGCTGCCGGTGACGATCCGGCTGCTCGACCCGCCGCTGCACGAGTTCCTGCCGGGGCTCGAGGAGGTGGCGCAGGAGGTCGAGCGCGCACGGATCGAGCGCACGCCGGACCTCGAGGAGCTCGAGCTGACGCTCGAGAAGATCCACAGCCTGTCCGAGACCAACCCGATGCTCGGCACGCGCGGCTGCCGGCTCGGGATCCTGCACCCGGAGATCTACGAAATGCAGGTGAGCGCGATCATCCGCGCCGCGCGCACGGTGAAGGAGCGCTCGGGCCACGCGCCGCACCTCGAGATCATGATCCCGCTGGTGGCCTACGAGACGGAGCTGCGGCTGATGCGCGAGCTGGTGGAGCGCGTGGCCGGTGACGAGGGGATCGACGGACTCGAGCTCGAGATCGGCACCATGATCGAGCTGCCGCGCGCCTGCTTCGCCGCGGACAAGATCGCCGGCGAGGCAGATTTCTTCTCGTTCGGCACGAACGACCTCACGCAGACGGCGCTCGGCTTCTCGCGCGACGACGTCGAGGGCCGCTTCCTCAACAAGTACATCGAGCGCAAGATCCTCGACCGCAGCCCGTTCGAGACGATCGACACGCCCGGCGTCGGCTGGCTCGTGCGCCTGGCCGCCTGGACCGGCCGCGAGGCCAAGCCGCAGCTCAAGCTCGGCATCTGCGGCGAGCACGGCGGCGATCCGGTGTCGATCCACTTCTTCCACATGGCGGGGCTCGACTACGTGAGTTGCTCGCCCTTCCGCGTGCCGATCGCTCGCGTGGCTGCCGCGCAGGCGGCGATCGCGCACGGCAGCGGGTTCGGCGGCGCCTAGAATCCGGCGCGTGCCTTCGCTGGGCTGGAGGATCCGCGCAGGGGCGCTGATCGCGGTGGGCGCCCTCGGCGTTCACGACCTCAGGTACCTGCTCGCGTACCACCACCGCGCGGGTCACGAGCTCGCCGTGCAGGGCCACGGCTACCTGCACCTCGCCACACCGCTGATCGCCGGGACGCTGGTGCTGGCCGTCGCCGCGTTCGCAATGCGCGTGATGCGCGCGTACACCGAGGGCGACGCGCCGAGGGCGCTCCCCGGCACCACGCGCATCTGGCCGCTCGTGAGCGCACTCCTGCTCGGCGTCTACTCGTGCCAGGAGTGGCTCGAGGGGGCGCTCGCGGACGGCCATCCCGGCGGGATCGCCGCGCCGTACAGCCACGGCGGCTGGATCGCGCTGCCGCTGGCGCTGGCGATCGGCCTGCTGATCGCGCTGGCGCTGCGCGGCGCCGCCGCGGCGATAGCGGTGGCCGCGACCCGCGGCCGCGCACGTCTGCGCCACGCCGACAATGCTTCGTCGCCGTCCTCCGTCGGGCGCTCGGTCTGGATCGCGCCCCCGCCCGGCGCGCTCGCCCGCAGGCTCGCCCCGCGCGCCCCGCCCGCGCTCGCCTGAGTTCTCTCGAACCCGACGAACGGAGGTAGCAGGTGAGGCGAGCCGGATTGCTCGCGCTGCTCGTCGCGGCCCTGGTCGTGGCGTTCATCCTTGCCAAGGGGAGCAGCGACAACAACAAGACGACAACGACGTCGTCGGGCGGGCCCGTGGTCATCCATGTGGTGAACGGGAAGCCCCAGGGCGGGATCCAGAAGATCACCGTCAACAAGGGCCAGCCCGTGAAGTTCACGGTGGTCTCGGACGTGTCCGACGAGATCCACGTGCACGGCTACAACTTCCACAAGGACGTCAAGAAGGGCGGCAGCGTGTCGTTCGACTTCCCCGCGACGATCGACGGCATCTTCGTGATCGAGCTGGAGTCGAGGAGCGAGCAGATCGCCTCGCTGCAGGTGAACCAATGAGGCGGCTCGCCGTGGCGGGCGCGCTTGCGGCGGGGCCGGCCGCCGGGTTCCTGTTCCCGGCCGCGGCGTCCGCACACGGCATCGTCGCGCGCACCGACCTGCCGATACCGGTGTGGCTGTTCGGCTGGGCGGCGGCGCTGGTGCTGATCGTGTCGTTCGCCGCGCTGGCGGCGCTCTGGCCAAACCCGCGCCTGCAGGGCGAGGTGCCGATGCGGCGGCTCTTCCGCGCGCCTGTGGCGGTGGACGCGCTCGTCGGCGCGCTCGGCGTTGCCGCACTGGCGATCACCGTCTACGCGGGCATCGCGGGCGTGCAGGACGCGCTCGGCAACCTCGAGCCGACGGTGATCTACGTCGTCTTCTGGGTCGGGATGGTGGTGGCAAGCGTGCTGTTCGGCGACATCTGGCGCGTGATCAGCCCGTGGCGCGCGATCGCGCGCGGGGCGTCGTGGGTCACGCGCAGGATGTCGAGCGGCGAGCCGCCCGCGGCGCTCGAGTACCC
Source organism: Thermoleophilaceae bacterium (assembly GCA_036494715.1). Classification (GTDB taxonomy): domain Bacteria; phylum Actinomycetota; class Thermoleophilia; order Solirubrobacterales; family Thermoleophilaceae; genus JAICJR01. The sequence goes on along the minus strand of DASXNY010000165.1, from coordinate 7,813 downwards.
GGCTTGGCTCGGCCGCTGGCCCGCGGCGCTCGGGATCCTCTTCTTCGCGTGGGTGGAGCTCACCTACGTGAACAAGGACGACCCGTCGACGCTCTCGATCATGGTGCTCGCCTACGTGGTCGTGATGCTCGTGGGTATGTCGCTCTACGGCATCGAGACGTGGTCGGAGCGCGCCGATCCGTTCGGCGTCTACTTCGGACTGTTCGGCCGGCTGTCGTGCTTCGAGCGGCGCGATGGCGTCGTGTACGCGCGGCCGCCGCTGGCGGGGGCGCCCAAGCTCGACATCGTGCCGGGCACCGTGGCGCTGCTGTGCGTGGCGATCGGGTCGACCACGTTCGACGGCGCCGAGAACGGCCCGCTCTGGACGTCGATCAGACCGCACCTGATCTCGCTCTTCCAGCACCTCGGCGCGGGCGGCGTGATCGCCGACCAGTGGAGCGGCACCGTCGGCCTGCTGTTCTGCGTCGGGCTGGTCGCGACCTTCTACCGGCTCGGCGTCGGCGGCATGAGCGAGGTGGGGGAGGGTCACACGCCCAAGGAGCTCGCCGGGCGCTTCGCCCACACGCTGATCCCGATCGCGTTCGCCTACGCGCTCGCCCACTACTTCTCGCTGCTCGTGTTCCAGGGCCAGGCGATGGCGCACCTGATCTCCGACCCGCTCGGGCACGGTGACAACATCCTCGGCACCTCCCGCACCGGCATCAACTACAACCTGATCTCGGCATCCGGCATCTGGTACGCGCAGGTGGCGGCGCTCGTGACCGGGCACGTCGCCGGCCTCGTGCTCGCGCACGACCGCGCGGTTGCGATGTACAGGGATGTTCGCGACGCCGTGCGCTCGCAGTACTGGATGCTCGTCGTCATGGTGGGCTTCACGAGCCTCGGCCTGTGGCTGCTCTCGGCGGTGAACACGTGACGCCTCCGATGGCACACGCGGGCCACGTGCTGATCGACCTGCCGATCTACCTCGGGCCGGTGCTGCTGCTGGTCGCGTGGTTCAAGTTCAACGAGTGGAGGCAGAGGCGCAAGGAGCGCGAATGAGCGCCGGGGCGGGGCCTGAGCGCTCCGCCCCTCGTGCCAGAATCGCCTCGTGACCCCCACCGGCACGAGAGCACTGGCCTTCCGCGAGCGCATCGCCGCGTTCGAGGACGAGTTCCTCTCGCCGCTCGCGCAGCGCTCCTACCCGGCGCGGCGCGAGGTCGAGGAGGAGGACTCGCCCGTGCGCACGCCGTTCCAGCGCGACCGCGACCGCATCGTCCACTGCAAGGCCTTCCGCCGGCTCAAGCACAAGACGCAGGTCTACATCGCGCCGGAGGGCGACCACTACCGCACCCGCCTCACCCACACGATCGAGACGACCGGCATCGCGCGCACGGTGGCCCGCGCGCTCGGCCTGAACGAGGACCTCACCGAGGCGATCGGACTCGGGCACGATCTCGGGCACGCGCCCTTCGGGCACATCGGCGAGGAGGTGCTCGACGCCTGCCTGCGCGAGCGCTATGACGTCGGCTTCCGGCACAACCGCCACTCGCTGCGGGTGGTCGAGCGGCTCGAGCGCGACGGGGAGGGCCTCAATCTCACCGAGCAGGTGCGGGACGGGATCCTCAACCACACCGGCGAGAACATTCCGGCCACGCTCGAGGGCCGCATCGTCCGGCTCGTCGACCGCATCGCCTACATCAACCACGACATCGACGACGCCCTGCGGGCCGGGTCGCTGCGGCGTGAGCAGCTCCCGCTCGCGGAGCTCGAGGCGCTCGGCGACAGCGGCTCGAAGCGCATCGACACGCTCGTGCGTGACCTGGTCGACCGCTCAGCCGAGGCCGGCGACATCGTGCAGTCGGACGACGTCGGGCGCGCGATGGACCGGCTGCGCACGTTCATGTTCGAGCACGTCTACCTCGCGCCGGCAGCGCAGCAGGAGTTCCCGCGCATCGAGCGCATGCTGCGCGCGCTGTTCGACTACTCGGCCGAGAACCCGCCGCCGGCGGCCACCCCGGACTCGACCGACGCCGAGCGCGTGACCGACTACATCGCGGGGATGACGGATCGCTATGCCGTACGGGTGTTCACGGAGCTGTCGGTGCCGCATGGCTTCTAGGTCTGCGACCTGCGACCTGCGACCTGCGACCTAGCGATGTCGCTCTACACCAAAGACAGCATCGACCGGCTGAAAGACGCCGTCGACATGGTCGAGCTCGTCGGCGCGCGGACGGACCTGCGGCGGGTCGGCACGCGCTTCACGGGGCTCTGCCCCTTCCACGACGAACGCACGCCGTCGTTCTCCGTCAACGCCGAGCACAAGCTCTTCCACTGCTTCGGCTGCGGGGCCTCCGGCGACTCGATCGGGTTCGTGCAGGAGGTCGAGGGGCTCGACTTCAAGCAGGCGATCGAGGCGCTCGCCGAGCGCTACAACGTCGAGCTCAAGCGCGAGCAGGAGGACCCGGCGGCGGAGCGCCGCAGGGAGCGCCAGGAACGCCTGCGCAAGCTGGTGGAGCGCGCGACGGCCTACTACGCGCGCTACCTCTGGGAATCGGGCGAGGCGAAGCTCGCGCGCGAGTACCTGGCGGGCCGTGGACTCGAGGAGAAAGTGCTGCGAGACTTTCGCGTTGGATATGCCCCGAGCGCTTGGGACAAGGTGACCATTGCCGCGCAGCGCGACGGCTTCACGCGCGAGGAGATAGCCGCCGCGGGCCTCGGTCAGCGCGGCCGCGGGGGGAGCGGCTTCTATGACCGTTTTCGCGCCAGGATCATGTTCCCCCTAGTCAACCCACGGGGACAGGTGCTTGGCTTTGGGGCGCGCGCGGTGCGCGCGGAGCAGCAGCCCAAGTACCTCAATACGTCGGAGAACGAGCTGTACCACAAGGGCCGCCAGCTTTTCGGTATCGACCAGGCGCGGGGAGCGGCCGCGAAGGCGGGTAGGATCCTCGTCGTAGAGGGGTACACAGATGTATTGGCGCTTCACCAGGCAGGGTTGACGGAGACCGTCGCGATCATGGGTACGGCGGTCACAACCGAGCAGGTCACATTGCTGTCGCAGACGGCGAGTTCGGTCGTGCTCGCCCTGGATGCGGACCGCTCCGGGCAGGAGGCGATGCTGCGCGCCGCGCGGATCGCATCGGAGCGCGGGGTGGACCTCGGAGTCGTGGAAATGCCGGAGGGCACGGATCCGGCGGATCTCGTCGCGGAGCGCGGCGCAGAGGCGTTTACGGAGCTGCTCGGCACCGCACGCTCGGTGGTCGAGTTTCAGGTTCGCCGGGTACTGGCCGATTCAGATCTACAGACCCCCCGTGGCAGGGACAGGGCATTCGAAGGCGTGCGCCCCTTGATCGCCACGGCTGAACCCGCAACCCGCGACCATCTTGTGCGTTATGTCGCAGACAAGTTGGATCTCGCGCCAGAGGTAGTGAACATTTCGCTTCAGAACGCGCCCCAGCACCGCCAGGTGCAGGGCGACCAGCCGGACCGTGAGCAGCCGCGCCGCCCCGAGCGCCTGCTCGACGGCGCCTCGCGCTCGGAGCGCGCATTCCTCTCGATGTGCCTCTCCCAAGGGGATATCGGCCGGGAATACCTCACTAGGGTGTCGGACGGTCACCTGTCCTCCGAGTCGCTGCGCCTCACGCGCGACCACCTAGTGGCGCAATTTGCGAACCCCCTTGCGGAGCTGCCAAGTGACGACCCCGCCGTCGCAGCTACCATCACCGAGGTAGTCATGCTGGCGGATGAGGAACCGTCCTCCGAACCCGCACTACGACTGGGATTTCTCCAGTTGGAATTGCGCCGCATCGAACGTGAGCTGAGACACGCGGGGCAGGGCGACGATTTCGACCGGCAGCGAGAGCTTTGGTCCGAACGCGAAAACGTGAGAGAGGCCATCGGCAACGTGATGGGAGAAACGCCGTGAGCGAGTCCCACGAGGAAGACGCCTCGCGCGAGGAAGAGACCGAGGAGCGCGAGGAGGAAGAGCGCGAGCCGGCCGCGGGGGTCTTCGACCTCTTCGAAGAGGGCGGCGTCGTCACCTCCGGCCTGCCCGTCGCGCCACCCGAGGGCGGCCCGGAAGACAGCGTCCGGCTCTACCTCAAGAAGATCGGCAAGGTGCGCCTGCTCACGCGCGAGGACGAGGTTCGCCTCGCCCGCCGCGCCGAGCGCAACGACATGTCGGCGAAGAACGCGCTCGTCGAGGCCAACCTGCGCCTGGTCGTGTCGATCGCCAAGCGCTACACGGGCCGCGGCCTCACGCTGCTCGACCTGATCCAGGAGGGCAACCTCGGCCTGATCCGCGCCGTCGAGAAGTTCGACTGGCGCCGCGGCTTCAAGTTCTCGACATATGCGACCTGGTGGATCCGCCAGGCGATCACCCGCGCGCTCGCCGACCAGTCGCGCACGATCCGCATCCCGGTGCACATGGTGGAGCGGATGAACCGCGTCGCACGCGTCCGGCGCGCCCTGCTCCAGAAGCACGGCCGCGAGCCCACGCCGGAGGAGATCGCCGCCGAGTTGGAGATGCCGGTGGCGCGCGTCGAGGAGGCTTTGAAGGTCGGGCAGGAGCCGGTGTCGCTCGAGACCCCGGTCGGCTCCGAGGAGGGCGACGCCTCGCTTGCAGACTTCATTCCCGACGCCAGCATCGACCGTCCGCTCGAGGTCGTTGCCAACCGGCTGCGCGAGGCCGACCTGCAGGCCGCGCTCGAGTCGCTCCCGTGGCGCGAGCGGCGCGTGCTCGAGCTGCGCTACGGGCTCGCGGGCGAGGGCCCCATGACGCTCGAGGAGATCGGCACCCAGGTCGGGGTCACGCGCGAGCGCGTGCGCCAGATCGAATCCAAGACTTTGCTCAAGTTGAAGAACTCGGGCGAGGCGGGACGCCTGGAGGGCACCGCCGACCTCGCCGAGGGCAGCTAGCCGAGGACCTGCGGGTGACGATGGCCGCCGCGTGACGCGGCTCGCCCGCTATACGGAGGGGATGCGCTCGGCGCTTCGGCACCGGGACCTGAGGCTGCTGTTCGGCGGCCTCGTCATCTCGGCGAGCGGCTCGTGGGCCTACAACGTCGCGCTGCTGGCCTACGTCTTCGACCGCACGCACTCGCTTGGCTGGGTGGGGTTGGCGGGACTTGGACGCTTCGTGCCGGCGTTGGTGTTCAGCACGTACGGGGGCGTTTTGGCCGAGCGCTACGAGCGGGTGCGGCTGATGGTCGTGTCCGATGTTCTTTGCCTCGTGCTCCAGGCCGGACTGGCGGTGGCGGCGGCTTTGACGGCGCCTGCGGGTGTCGCGATCGCCTTGTCCGCTCTGACCTCCGTCGCCAACGTGGTCTACAACCCGGCGGTGGCGGCGATGCTGCCGGAGGTGGCCGGGGAGGACGACCTGGTCGCGGCCAACGCGTTGAACGGGACGATCGACAACGTGGTCGTCGTCGCCGGGCCGGCGATCGGGGCGGGGCTGCTCGCGCTCGGGTCGGCGTCGCTGGCTTTCGGGGTGAACGCGGCGTCGTTCGGCGTGTCGGCGCTGCTGGTCGCGCGGATGCGCGCGCGCTCGCGACCGGTGGACGTCACCGAGGGCTCGACCGCCGGCGTGTTCAAGCAGATGGCGGTCGGGGTGCAGGCGATCGTCTCGTCCGGCCCCGCACGGGTGCTGGTGATGTTCAGCGTGCTGGCGAGTTTCGTCTACGGCACCGACACGGTGCTGCTCGTGGGCGTGTCGGAGGCGCAGCTCGGCACGGGCGCCAACGGCTTCGGCTACCTGCTGGCGGGGCTCGGGGTCGGCGGCATCCTGATGGCCTTCGTCGTCGACAAGCTTGCCGGGTCGCGGCGGCTCGCGCTGATCATCACCGCTGGCATGGCGGTGTACTGCCTGCCCACCGCGCTGCTCGTGGCGGTGCACTCGCCGGGCGTGGCATTCGTGCTGGAGATCGTCCGTGGGGCCGGGACACTGGTGGTGGACGTGCTCGCGATCACGGCCCTGCAGCGTGCGGTTTCGAGCGAGGTGATCGCGCGCGTGTTCGGCGTGTTCTTCGCGCTGGTGCTCGGGGCGATCTCTTTGGGCACCGTCGTCGCCCCGCCGCTCGTCAACGGGCCGGGATTGCACACCGCGCTCTACATCATGGGCATCGCACCCGTGGCGATCGGTCTGCTCGGCTACCCGTCGCTGGTCCGGATCGACCGGGCCGCCGGCGCCCGCCTCACGGAGCTCGCGCCGCGGATCGCGCTGCTCGAGCAGCTCGGGATCTTCGCCTCGGCCAACCGGGCTGTTTTGGAGAGGCTCGCGGCCGCGTGCGCGGTCGTGCGGGCCTCGGCGGGCGAGGCGATCGTCCGCGAGGGGGAGGAGGCCGACGCGCTGTACGTGATCGTGTCCGGGCGCGTCGACGTGAAGGCGCGCGGCGAGGCCGGGGTCGAGCAGCACATCCGCGAGATGGAGCCCGGCACCTACTTCGGCGAGATCGGTCTGCTCGAGAAGATCCCGCGGACGGCCACGGTGACGGCGCTGGAGGAGACGGAGCTCTACCGCATCGAGGGCGACGACTTCCTCGACGCCCTCGCCAGCGCGCCCGCCACGAACTCGCTGCTCGCCAGCGCTCGGATGAGGCTGGCCCGGACCCACCCCTCGCTGCGGCCGCAGTTCGACACGGCGTCTTAGGGGCGAACACACGTTCGCCTTTTCCGTCCGGCCTGGACGGGATGATTGGGGTGTGGATAGGGAGGTTCTTGAGACGTTGCTCGCGCGCGGGTTGTCGCTCGAACGGATCGGTGGTCGGTTCGGCGTTCACCCGAGCACCATCGGTTATTGGGTCAGAAAGCACGGCCTTTCCGCCGCGCACGCGAGTCGGCATGCGGCCCGGGGCGGACTCTCACGCGACGTGCTCGAGGTGCTGATCGAGGCGGGTGGGACGCACCGCTCGATCGCGGATGAACTCGGCGTTAGCGTCGCAACGGTGCGGCACTGGCTGAGGCGCTTCCGGCTCGAGACCCGGGACACCGTGTCGCGCCGGCAGTCGAGCGCGGCGAAGGCGGCGTACCGCATCTCGGTTCGACGCTCGTGCAAGCGCCACGGGTTCACCGAGTTCGCGCTGTACAGCGGCGGCACCTACCGCTGCGTGCGCTGTCGCGCGGAAGCGGTCGCGCGCAGGCGCCGGGCGGTCAGGGCTGTGATCATCCGGGAGGCCGGCGGCAGGTGCGCGCTGTGCGGGTACGACCAGTACGTGGGAGCCCTGCAGTTCCATCACGTTGACCCACAGGAGAAGGACTTCGGGCTGTCCGGACGTGGGCTGACCCGATCGATCAAGACGCTGCGGGAGGAGGCCAAGAAATGCGTCTTGCTGTGCGCGACTTGTCACGCCGAGGTTGAGGGTGGCGTGCAAGCGCTACCGCTAGAGTTTCGCCAGTCATTAAAGGGACAGGCGCCGGGGACCGAATATCCGGTGTAGCCCAACGATCCGGGGTAGCTCAATGGCAGAGCACTCGGCTGTTAACCGAGGTGTTGTGGGTTCGAGTCCCACCCCCGGAGCTCAACGTCGTAGTCACCAGGCCGTGGCTCCTGGCGGTTCGCGCGCCTGCCCACACAGAAACAACGTGCGCGGCCCCCAGCAGCCGTGCCGGGAGCCGCGCACGCTCGCGAATCAGGTGCTCTGGCTGGTTGCCGGTCCCGCTCCCTGGAAGCCGCTGCCACCGCTGCCGTTCCCCATGTGGGGACAGTTGTGGTGCGACCCGGATGGCGGGCGCTGAGCCGGTGCCGTCGTGGCGGGCTGCGAGCCCGACGAGCTCGAACCGGAGCTCGAGCTCGAGCCACCGGACGCGGCGTTGGCAAGTGCCGCGCCGCCGCCGATCA
>DASXNY010000164.1:0-4651 GCA_036494715.1 Thermoleophilaceae bacterium | reverse complement strand
CCCGTGGTCGCCACCACCGTCGCCCAAGGTCACTACCTCAACGCTGCTACCGCCCAAGAACCCGTCGCCGTACTCGGCGGCGCCGCCGCCCAGCTGCTCGGCATCGACCACATCTACTCGGGCGAACGCATCTGGGTGGGCGGCCAATGGTTCTATCTCGGCGGCATCCTCAAACCGGCCGTGCTCGCCTCGGCCATCGACTCCTCCGTCCTGGTCGGCTACCCCGCGGCAAAGAAATACCTGGGCTTCGACAGCCACCCCTCCACCATCTACCTCCGCGCCCAAAACGACCGAGTTGTCGCCGTCGACAACCTCCTCGCCGCCACCGCCAACCCTGAGAACCCCAGCGAGGTCAACGTCAGCCAACCGTCCGACGCCCTGGTTGCTCAAGCCGACGCCAAAAGCGCCCTCAACGGCCTGTTCCTCGGTCTCGGCGCCGTCGCCCTCCTGGTCGGCGCGGTCGGCGTCGCCAACATCATGATCATCTCGGTCCTCGAACGCCGCTCCGAAATCGGCCTGCGCCGCGCCCTCGGCGCCACCAAAGGCCACATCCGCACCCAGTTCCTCTCCGAAGCCGTCCTGCTCGGACTCCTCGGCGGCGCCGTCGGCGTCGCACTCGGCGCCGCATGCACAGCCGTCTACGCCCACACCAAACACTGGGCCACCGTCATCCCCACCGAAGCCTGGGCCGGCGGCATCGCCGCCTCCCTCATCATCGGCGCGGTCGCAGGGCTCATCCCGGCCCTACGAGCGGCACGCCTCTCACCCACCCAAGCCCTGTGGTCAGTCTAAGCGTGCGTCAGCGGCGCTGAGAAACGGCTGATCTGCGGGGCTTCCTCAAGCCGACGGTGGGATTCGAACCCGCGACCCCCGCTTTACGAGGGAGAATTTGGTTGTCTCCGCGCGTCCAACTGAGAGCAGCGCAGGACCATCAAAAGCGCCGCAAATCAGGTTGTCAATCACGACATTCTCGCCGACCCTGCTGTACCTCGTCCAAGGCGGTAAGACTGGCTCGTGCTCGGCGGCCGATCAGAAAGGTCATTTTGCCTGTCGGGGGAGATGCTTAGTGGGCGTGCACGTGCTGAGCGTCGGGCAGGGCGGTGGCGGGCACTTGTGCGGCGAGCAGCGCGGTGAGTCCGGTTGTGAGCGGAACGGCGGCGATCAACGCGATCGAGCCGACGAGCGTGGCGATGATGGGTTCGGCGATGTCTTGGGTGTTGACCGCATCGAAGAAGCCGGCGTGTGCGCTTTGGAGGACGAGCAGCAGCGGTAGCGAGGCGCCGACGTAGGCGAGCACGAGCGTGTGGATCGTCGCGGCGAGGTGGTCGCGGCCGACGGTGAAGGCCTCGTTGTAGAGCTCGCGGGCGCTGTACTTGGGGTTGGCGCGGCGCAGTGCCATCACTGCTGAGGCCTGGGAGACGCCCATGTCCGCGAGCACGCCGAGCGCGCCGATGACGATGCCGGCGATCACGACACCCTCGAGCGAGACCTGTGTGGTGAATTGGCGCAGCACGGTTGAGAGTTCGCTGGAGTAGCCGTTGAGGTGGGCGATGTGGCCGTAGGCGTCGCCGAGCAGTGTTGCCAACAGCAGGCTGGTCCCGATGCCGAGCGCGGCGGCGAGGCTCTGCACGCCGACGCCGTTGGTCAGTCCGACCGTCAGGAACATGACCGCGAGCGAGCCGACCAGCGAGACCAGCAGCGGCGAGGAGCCGGCGAGGATCGCGGGCACGATGAACTTGGTCACGAGCAGCAGGCTGAGCACGACACCGACGAGCGCGAGCGTCCCGCGCCAGCGCGCGAGCACGACCGCGAGCAGGCCGAACGCGATTGCGAGCCAGAGCAGGGAGCCGTGCCGGTCGTAGTCGACGAATGAGTAGGGCTCGGGGCCTTCGCCTTGAGTCGCGCCGGGGGCGCTGACGCGCGTGACGCGAATGTGCGCCCCGGCGCTGACGTCGGGCGCGGTGGTGACCGGGCCGAGGGTGATCGGGGTGGTCTGCCCCTTGGTGCGCCCGCCGCTGATCTTGATGGTGATGCGGCGGCACTGCTGAGCCGTCGGCCCAAGACAGCGGACCAGCGTGGAGGACAACACTGTCGCGGGCAGCGATGATCCGCCGAAGGCCTGGCTCGGCCGCGCGCTCGCGCGCGGGGATGGCCAGAGCGCGATCAGGCCGATCACGGTGACCAACAGCAGAACCCCCACCGCCGCCGCGAGAGTGCGCCCGGCGCGTGTCTGCCAGATGGCGGTTGGCGGGCGACGTGGGCCGCGCGTCCGTTTCTGGCGGGGCGGCTTGCGGGGCCGTCGCCGCGGCCGCCGTTCGAAGTCCCGGATGCCCGACCAGTCGGCACCGCCAGGTTCGAGCGCGTCGGGGGGACCCGACGGGCTGTCAGGGAGACGCGGCGGTGTCACAGCTCGCGCTTCGCCAGCGCAACCGACGTTCCTGCGTCGCGCACTCCGGCGCCCAGCGTTGGTTCAGTGTCCGGTGGCCGTGGCGAGCGCTGCCGCGATCGCTTGTAGCTGGCGTACTTGCCAGGCCTGGAAGCTCGCCGTCGCCGGCGTCAGCGTCTCGGTGACCACGGCGATCGGAATTCCGTGCGCGTGGGCCTGTTCGTTGAGCCGCTTTACGTCTGGCGTCGCGTTCTGGCTGTTGTAGACCCACACCTTGATCTGGCCGCTGGCGATCTGGTCGTCGACCGTTGTCTTGTCGCCGGCGGTGGGGTCGGTGCCCTCGCTGATCGCGTCAAGGAAGCCGCTAGGCGTCAGCAGGCGCAGGCCGAGGCTTTGCGCGAGCGGCGCGAAGATGCTCTCCGACGCACCCACCGGCACGCGCGCGTAGCGCTGCCGGATCGAGGCGATCAGACCCTTGTAACGCGCCAGCCCACGCGTTTCGAAGGTCTGCCGCTGGGCGTCGAAGTAGGCGGCCTGCTTGGGCTTGAGCCGCTTGTAGGCCTGGGTGATAGCGTCGATCACCTGCTGGACGTTGGGTGGCGAGTACCACCGATGCGGGTTGCCTCCCGCCTTGATACCGACGAGATCGCTGACGTTCAGCACCTGCCGGCCACTCACCGGGTTAGCCGCCAGTAGCTTGTCCGCCCAAGCGTCATAGCCGATCCCGTTCACGATCGCCATGCGCGCGCCGGCCAAGGTTCGCGCGTCGCCCGGAGTCGGCTCGTAGTCGTGCGGGTCGGTCGCAGGGTTCGTGATGATGCTCGTCACCTGCACCTTGTCGCCGCCGAGCTGCGCCGCGATGCTGCCCCAGAAGTTCTCCGCAGCCACCACCTGCAACTTGCCCGAAGCACCGCCGCTCGACGCCGAGCCCGCCGCCCCGCAACCGGCCAGCAGCACACACAACGCCACCGGCAACAACATCCGCCACCCGCGTCGCAGCGCCACCACGTCTCAGCCCTCCTTACTCGCGAACCTCATCGACGCGCAGCATACATGAGAATAAGACTGATTCTTATTATCGACGTAGCGAGCTTGGAAAAAGCCCCCCCCCGTCCGCGAGGCAAGCTCGGGACCCGGTCTAGCCGCTTCGCGGGGGCGCGGCTAACGACTCGCCGCGGCGGCCGGCGCGGCAGGCTGTGGGGCGGTCGGAGCGGACGAGCCGCTGAAGCGAACCGAGGGAACCAGAACGGCCAGCACCGCCAGCGTGATGGTGATAGCCCGCAGACGCCGCGGGGTGAGCCACGCCCAGCCCTGGGCGCGCAGCCAAGTGCGCGTCCCAGAGGCGGCCGCAATCGCCGTAGCGGCACAAGCCGAGCACATACGACCAGAATAGTCCCGAAGCTGCGGCCGGAGCGTCCAACCGATGGAACGATTGCCTTCTGCCGAGCGCGACAGTAGCCTGCCACCCGCCGTGGCGCTTCGATCCCGTCGCCGCCCGCAGGACCCGGCCGCCGTCGGCGAGTCCGGCCGCTTCGGGTCGGCGTGGTCGCGACAGCGAAGGCTCTGGCACACCCGCGCCGGGCGAGCCGTGATCCTCGTGCTCGCCGGCATGTTCCTACTGACCGCGATCGGGCTCGCGCTGCTCTGGCCCGGCGGACGACCTCACTTCCGCGGCGCCGTCGACGCCTCGGCGGCCCAACAAGCCACCGTGGTCGCCGTGTTTCCACGCACCTGTCCGGTCGAGACCCATCCCGGCTGCAAGCAGGTGAACCTGCACCTCACAAGCGGACCGGGGAGCGGCAAGCTCACCTTCCTGATGATGCCAGGCGACGAAGCCGTGCCCAGCGTCGGCGCAGGCGACCACATCTCGGTCCTGCGCAACAACGACTCGTACCTCGCCGCCGGCGTCGTGCCAACCCCGGACCAACAGCTCGATCCCGCCCAAGCCCCCTACGGGTTCGTCGACTTCCAGCGCCAAGGCCCGATCCTCTTCCTCGCGATCGTGTTCGCGCTGCTCGTGGTCATCCTCGGGCGCCGCTCCGGCGTGCTCTCGCTGCTCGGGCTTGCGATCGGGCTGCTGCTCGTCACCCAGTTCGTGATCCCCTCGATCGTCGCCGGCCACTCTCCCTTCGCGGTCGGCCTGGTCGGCTCCTTCGCGGTCCTGTTCGCCACGATCGTGCTCACCTACGGACTCGGGCCGAAGAGCCTGGCCGCGCTGCTCGGCACCGCCGCGAGCCTGCTGCTCACCGCGCTGCTCGCGCTGAT
>DASXNY010000163.1:0-6350 GCA_036494715.1 Thermoleophilaceae bacterium | reverse complement strand
GCGCCCTGGGTGCGCAGCACGATCACGTGCTCGGGCTCGCCGGCCGCCTCGCGCCTACTCACATAACGCCCGTCCGGTGGCCCCAGGAGGAAGCCGAACTCAAACTGGACGAAGGCGAAGTCGGACGTAAGGGGCTAGTCGTCGCCCGCGGGCGCGTTCTGGTCCGCTTTGGGCTTGACCGGGATCGAGTACTTCGACGGGTCGGTCGGGACGACCGGGTTGTCGATCTGCCTCAGGCGGTCGACGAGGTCGTTCCACTGACCGGGCTTCAGCACGGTGAGCGCCTCCCGGCCGGCCTTGGCGTTGTCGCCGAACAGCGGGTGGAAGCCGACGTGGATGTGATCCCAGTGGTCGGGCAGCGACATCGTGTTCGCGCCGAGCGACAGCAGCGAGATGATCTGGTGGGGCATCATCGTGCCCTGGAGCTGCATCAGCCGCCGGACGGTGATCTCGGTGATCCCGCCTGCCTCCTGGTGGCCGGCGATCGGGATGCCGTTGATCGCCGCGATGTCCACCGCGTTGCCCGAAGAGTGCTCGGACACGTTGCCCGAGGTGGTGAGGAAGCTGTGGCCGCACTTGAGCGCGCTCACCGTCGGGTTGAGGCCCGAGTCGGCGAGGTACTCGAGGGTCGCGAGCACGCGGCGGTCGATCTGGCCGGTCTCGATGTCCTGGCGCCCGCACGGGTAGATGCTCACGCGCGAGTCGCTGAGGACGCGGTGCTCGAGCTGGGTCTTCGGCAGAAGCAGGACCTGGCCGATCGACAGGTCGTCGCCGTTCTTCGAGTAGAGCGCGTTCTTGCCGGAGGCGCGGTAGATCGCCGTGGCCTCGAGCAGCTTCCAGCCGTCGAGGATCGGCTTCGGATCGATCAGCGGCGCGCCCTTGCCGGTCGGGCGGATCTGGAAGAAGACGTGGGCGGCCTGGCTCGGGTCGGTCTGGCCGATGCGGCCGAGGATCGTGCCGCCAATCACGTGCGAGCCGACGTGGAGGCGGCGCAGCTTCGAGTTCTTGGCGTTGAGTCCGAGCGCACGCGAGAAGTAGTTCTGGAAGGTCGAGAAGCCCGCCGAGGTGGCCTGCGAGTTGAAGATCTGGTCGAGGCCGCCGGAGCTCTGCGCGTTCGGGCGGTTCGGGTGGGCGAACAGGCGCTCCTTGGTGAGCGACTGCGCCGGAGCGGGCACCTTGGCGACCTTGTCGACCTTCGCGACCTTCTTGACGGTGCGGGTCTGAGCCTTGTTGCTCGAGCTGGACGTCGGCTTCGGCAGGCCGGCGGTGGCGGGCTCGGTGGGCTTGGGCAGCTTCGTGCCGGTGCTCGGGACCGACGGGGTGGCGGCGGGCGTCGCCGGCGGCGTCGCGGCCGGGGCCGGCGCGCTCGTGGAGCTCGGGTTGGCGGGCAGGGCGGCCACGGCGGTCTTGCTCGGCTTCATCGAGTTCTTGGGCACCGGGTAGAGGCGCGCGAGCGAGCCGAGCTGGGAGTACGTGTACTGGTTGCCGTACACGTCCTGGAGCACGACGTACTTGCCGAGCTTCTTGGAGGTGCCCATCTTCTTGATCACGCCGTCGTTCACGGCGATCACCGGGGCGCCCTTGCGCGCGAAGATGTTGATGCCCTTGCGCTTGGCGCTCGACTCGATCAGCTGGGAGGCGTTGCGGCCGGCGTTGACCTTCTTGGTGGACTTGGCGATCTGGATGTCGTCCGCGTAACGCGCGTGCGCGTACACGGGGAAGCGGCCCTCGGTGAGCCCGCTGAGCGAGCCGATCACGTCCGGCGGCACGCCCGCGATCAGACGCGCGCGCAGCATCACGGACTGGACGTACCAGCCGGCGTGGTTGTAGGCGAAGATCGCGCGCTGGATGTCCTGGTCACCGCCGGCGGCCTTGAGGTAGCGGGCCGCGGCGAAGATCGCGTCCACCGGGTTGAAGGGGTCCTTGCGGCCGTCGCGGTTCCCGTCGACGCCCCAGGTCTTCCAGGTCGAGGGCAGGAACTGCATCCAGCCGACGGCGCCGGCGGAGGAGACGTTGAGGTTGCGGCCGTAGTCGGTCTCGATCTCGTTGATCGCGGCGAGGACCTCCCAGCGGATCCCGTACTGGATGCCGGCAGCCTGGTAGATCGGCAGCAGGAACGGCGGGACGTGGAACTGGCTGATGACGAAGTTGGGGACGGCGGTGACCTCGAGCGAGGGCGGCAGCGCGTCGACGAAGGTGGGGTTGGTGGGGGCCGGCGCGCCGTCGGGCTGGTACAGCGGCGTCTTGACCTTCTCGTTCGGGTTCACCTTGTGCTTCTTCTGAGGGCTCAGGTGGACCTTGAGGCTTGGCTCCTTCGCCGAGTTCTTGTCCGGCGTCGGCGTGCCCGGGCCGGTGGTGGTCGGCGTCGAGGGGGTGGGCGTGGTGCCGGGGGCCGTGAGCGTGGGGACCGTGCCGGTACCGGTACTGTTGCCCGAGCCGGAGCCCGACCCGGAACCGCCGCCGCTGCCGCCGCCGGTGCCGGGCACCGTCGGGACGGTCGGCGAGGTCGGGCTGCCGGGCGTCGTGGGCGATGGCACGGTGGGGAGCGTGACCGAAGGCGTGGTGATCGTCGTGCCGGGGACGGTGACCGAGGGGACGCTGACCCCGTCGGTGGTCGTGTCGGCAGAGGCCGGCAGGGCGACAAGGGTCGCGAGCGAGGCGACCATGGCCGCGGCCAGCAACATATAGAGGAGGCGCTTCCTCATCCTTGCTACCTGTCTCCTCCCATGCCCCGTAGGAGCATCCCCTCAAGCCCCGAGTAAGAGCCGCAGAAATCAGCGCGCAAGCTACCAGATGCGCCTGGCGCGGACTGAAAAGTAATGGGTGTCATCCTGCACTGCAACTGGGAACCGTCCCTAGCTCCTAAAGCCAATGGGGTCGCGACCCGCCGAAGGGTTTTCAGACTCCCTTATCGGCCAAACAAGGACGATGCTTCAGTATCGACGCCGTCCCCTGCCAAAGAACTGGCCATTTATTACCCAGGTCGTAACAGGTTGAACAAGGGATAAGGGTCGAGTCGAGCGTTAGGGTTAGGGCAGAAGTGCGGATTTGCGGAGCTGCGGACGTGCGGGTAAAGACGCCGCCACGCACCCCAGCCTTTTCTGCACTTCTGCACCTCCGCACTTCTGCACTTCCGCTAATCTGCGGCACGTGACCGAAGAGCCTGAAACTCCTGGCCTCCGCGACCGTCTTTCCCGCCAGTCCGAGGAGGCGCTGGGCAGGCTGGCTGAGGAGTTGCTCGGTAATCCGGTGGTGACGAGCACCCTGCAGCGGGCTTTCGAGGCGCGCGAGAAGGCATCGCATGCCCAGGAGGCCGCGATGGGCGCGCTCGGGATCCCCTCGGCGGCGGACGTCGAGCGGGTCACGCGGCGCCTGCGTTCGCTGTCGCAGCGGCTCGAGTCGATCGAGGATCTGCTCGACCGGCTCGAGGAGCGCATCGGCCGCCTGGACGCCGGCGCCGGCAACGAGCAGCTCGAGCGCAAGATCGACGGGATCGCCCGCGATCTCGTCGCCCTGCGCGAGGCGGTCACCCCCACGGCCGAGCCGGTGCCGCGGGCGCAGGAGCGCCTGACGGTCACCGAGCCGTAGTTCTTTACACGCGCGCGAGCGCCCGGAAGCCCAGCTCGCCGAGCCGCACGCCCAGCTCCGCGAGCTGCTCCTGCCCGATGCGCCGGCGCTCCTCGCCGGCCACCAGGTCGGTCACCCCGAGCACGCAGCCGGCACTGACGCCGTTGATCCGCGCCTCCTGGAAGAGCGTCGCCGCCTCCATCTCCACCACCGTGGCGCCGCGCTCGATCCAATCGCTCACCGGGCCCTCGCGCTCGTCGTAGAAGAGATCGGTCGACACCGCGGTCACGGCCCGCCCGCCACACGCCTCGCGCAGGGCGTCGGTGAGCTCGGCGTCCGGCCTGACTTCGCCGTCGGCCCCGAGTGCGTTGCTCGTGCCGTCCTCGGCGAGCGCGCGCTCGACCGCCACGACGTCGCCGATGTCGAGCTCGGCTTCGTCGAGCGCCCCGCAGGTGCCGATCCGGACGAAGACCCGCGCGCCGAGCTCGATCAGCTCCTGGATCACGATCGCCGCGCTCGGGCCGCCCATGCCGGTGGCCTGGACGGTCAGCGGCTCGCCGTCGCCGGCGATGCCCGTGTAGCCCCACAGCCCGCGGTGGTGGTTGAACATCTTCGGCTGCTCGAGCAGCGACTGCGCGACCGCCAGCGCGCGGTGCGGATCGCCGGGCAGGAGCACCCGCTCGGCGAGCTCCGCGGCGGGCTTGAGGTGGATGGGGCCGCTGCCCGGCACGCGCGGGACGATATGCGACACTCCGGGCCGGATGGCTAGGCGTCCAAGCCAGCAGGTGCCCGACGCGGTAAGGGAAGCCGTGGAGCGCACGATCCAGGCGACGGTCGGTTCGGCGCAGCTGACGCGCGAGCGCGCGCAGGAGGCCGTCGACGAGATCTTCCGCGGGGCGGGGGCGAGCGCGGAGTCGCTGCGCGACCGGCTCACCGAGGTGTTCGATGAGCGCCGGCCCGCGAGCCACGACGACCTCAAGGAGATCCGCTCGGAGCTGCGCTCGATCGCCCGACGGCTCGACGCGATCGAGAAGCGGCTGCCCGCGAAGCGCGCTCCCGCCAAGAAGCAGACCGGCGGCTCCGGCGCCGCGCGCGCCCGCAAGCCGAAGGGCTGACGTGCGCCCGCGCAGGGTCCTCATCACTGGCGTCGGGAGCTTCCTCGGCACCGAGATCGCTCGCCGCCTCGAGACCGACCCGGATATCGACTACGTCGCCGGGCTCGACGAGCGGCCGCCGCGCGCGCGGCTCGAGCGGACCGACTTCATCGAGGCCGACATCCGGAACCCCGTGATCTCCAAGCTGATCCCGCAGGCGGAGGTGGACACGATCGTCCACAACAAGATCATCCGCCGTCCCGGCCCCGGTATGTCGGGCCGCTCGGCGCACGACATCAACGTGATCGGCTCGCTCCAGCTGCTCGCCGCCTGCGAGAAGACGGACACGCTGAGGGCGATCGTCGTGCGCGGCTCTGCGGGCGTCTACGGGTCGGAGCCGGCGGCGCCCCAGTTCTTCACCGAGGAGATGGCGCGGCGCTACCCGCTGCGCACGCGCTTCCAGCGCGACGTGGCCGAGATCGAGAACTACTTCGACACCTTCTCGCGCCGTCACCCGCAGGTGGTGTGCACGATGCTGCGCTACCAGCCGTCGATCGGCCCGTCGCTCGACTCGCAGATCACGCGCTACCTCGCACAGCCGCTGGTGCCCACCTACCTTGGCTTCGACCCGCGGCTCCAGTTCGTCCACGAGGCCGACGCCGTCGATGCGCTGGCCGCCGCGATCAAGAACCCGGTGCGCGGACCGGTGAACGTGGCGGCGCCGGGCACGATCGGGCTGACGAAGCTCGTGCGGATGGCGGGCAAGCCGACGCTGCCGATGCTCCCGGGCATCTTCCCCACGGTCACCGACGCGTGGCGGCGGATCGGCATGGACTCGATCTCGCCCGACTTCCAGCGCCTGCTTCGCTACGGCCGCGCGCTCGACATCTCGCGCCTGATCGAGGAGGTGGGCTACATGCCGCGGCACTCGACCGTCGACGCCGTCGAGGACTACGTGCGCACCCAGCGCGGCAGGAGGCTCGTGCCCGTGTTCCGGCAGGCGGTGGCCCAGTGAGCACGCACGTCGGCACCGAGTCGGGGACGAACGGCGGAGCCGGACGCACGCCGCCGCCCGGCAACGAGCCGCGCGATCCGCGCAGCCCGCGGCCGGGCCAGTTCCCCGGCGCCTTCCCGCTCGGACCCACGATCTCGTTCCTGCGCCGCCTGCGCGCGGGCCTCGACTCGGGCGCCGAGCTGCCCGTCGTGCTCGCCGAGGCGAGCGGCGCCCTGCCGCGCGACCTCCGCGACGCTCTCGACCGGCTGCTCAAGCGCCTGGCCGGCGACTATCAAGAGGACGAGTGGGGCTTCGACGAGGAGTTCGCGGACAGCCTGCTGCCGTTCCTCGAGTTCCTCTACGACCGTTGGTGGCGGGTCGAGACGATCGGGGCCCGCAACGTGCCCTCGCACGGCCGCGCGATGCTCGTGTCCAACCACGCGGGAACCCTCCCGTGGGACGCGACGATGATCTCGGTCGGCCTCTTGCGCGAGCACCCGCTGCCGCGCTACCCGCGCTTCCTCGTGCTCGACTGGGCCTTCCAGCTGCCGTATGTCTCGGTCGCGATGCGCAAGGTCGGCGGCGTGGGGGCGTCGCCGTACAACGCGCTGCGACTCCTCGAGCAGGACGAGCTGGTCGCGGTGTTCCCCGAGGGCGCGAAGGGCGCGGGCAAGCCGTTCAGGGAGCGCTACCGG
>DASXNY010000162.1:0-4403 GCA_036494715.1 Thermoleophilaceae bacterium | reverse complement strand
GGTCGCCACTGACTCTCTCGACCCAGTTGTTGGTCAAGCGCATCGGTCCCCGACCGCTGGAGACCGTCGAATCCGGCCCACCGAGAGTCGGCCGAACTTT
Organism: Thermoleophilaceae bacterium; assembly: GCA_036494715.1. GTDB lineage: Bacteria > Actinomycetota > Thermoleophilia > Solirubrobacterales > Thermoleophilaceae > JAICJR01. The sequence goes on along the minus strand of DASXNY010000162.1, from coordinate 4,303 downwards.
CCTCGAGGGCACCCTAGGCCAGCACCAAAATCTCCTTGCGTCCGTCGCCAACCGCTGGATTGCTCTAGCAAGCGGAATTCGCCCATGCTCAGGGGCCTCTTCGAAGACCCGCGCTTCCTGCTTCCCCCTCGCAGCACTCGCTCCTCAGCGTCGCGTCCTGGGTCTGTCCTCCGCGCACACCCAGCCCCACCCGTCCGACCCCGCCGACACCATCGGCCAGTGGCCCCACCCCCCGACGGACCGGTCGTCTACCTGCTCCGCTGCCGCGACGGCAGCCTCTACACCGGCTGGACCAACGACCTTCCGCGGCGACTACGTGCACACCATGCCGGCAAGGGCGCCCGCTATACGCGCAGTCGCCTGCCCGTGGAGCTCGTGCTCGCTATGGCGCAGCCTGACGACCGGAGCGCCCGGCGCGAAGAGGCCCGGATCAAGCGTCTGCCCCTGGCGGGCAAGCTCGCGCTGATCGAGCGGCATCACGAAGGCCGGAACGAAAGGAGGGCCGCCCGAAAGCGGCCCTCCACTTCGCGAGTAACTACCTAACGCGACCTACGCCCTAGCCGGCTCCGCACTGGGCCGCGGAGCGCGGCGCTTGGGCAGCCAATGCAGGCCGCGTGGCAGGTACCAGTTCCAGTCGCCGAGCAGCTTCATCGTCGCCGGCAGCAGCACCGCCCGGACGATGGTGGCGTCGATCAGGATCGCCGCCGCCAGGCCCACGCCGAGCTGCTTGAACTCGAGTGCGCCGAGCGAGGCGAAGATCGCGAACACGGCGACCATCACCATTGCCGCGCTCGTGACCACGCCGGCCGTCGACTTGATGCCGTGCGCGACGGCGTCCTCGGTCTTCATCCCGCGATCGAATGCCTCGCGGATGCGGCTGATGATGAACACGTGGTAGTCCATCGACAGGCCGAACAGGATCACGAACAGGAACAGCGGCAGCCATGACGTGATCCCGCCGGTGGACTTGAAGCCGAGCAGGCCCTGCGCCCACTTGTGCTGGAACACGAGCGCCAGCACGCCGTAGGCCGCTCCGACCGACAGCAGGTTGAGCACGATCGCCTTGATCGGGATCACGATCGACCTGAACGTGACGAGCAGGAGTAGGAACGCCATCGTCAGCACGAAGGCGAACACGAGCGGGGCGTGGGACTTCATCGAGTCGGTGAAGTCCTTCGAGTCCGCGGTCTCGCCGGTCACGTCCACGTGCATGCCGGGCACGGCGCCGACGGTGCTCGGGATCAGGTCCGTGCGCAGCGCGTCGAGCGCCCGCACCGACGTGTCGTCGGTGCCCTGGCCGATCAGCGGCATCGATACCACGGCCACGTCGTGGGCGCGGTTCACGTCGATGGTGATCGGCTGCTTGATCTGCCCGCTCGCGAGTCCCTGACGCTCGAGCGAGGCGATCGCGCCGCGGACCTGCGGCGAGTTGACATCGCGGCCGGACACGACGACCTGGGCCGGCGTCGGACCGCCGGGGAACGAGGTCTGGATCCGGTCGAGCGTCTTCACGATCGGCAGGTTGTGCGGCAGGCCCTGGAGCCCGGGCACGGCCGTGTGCAGGCCGAAAGCCGGAACGGCCAGGGCCAGCAACAGGCCGCCGGACAGGACCACCGAGACCACAGGCCGGCGCAGCACCCGGTCGAGGATCCAGCCGGACACGCGCGGGTTCTCGCCGCGGTCGCGCCGGCGGCCGATGAACGGCACCCGGCCGAGCATCACCTTGTCGCCGAGCCGCGACAGCAGCGCCGGCAGTACGGTGACGGAGCCGAGCACCGCAACCGCGACCACCATGATCGTGCCGGTGGCCATTGAGGCGAACGTCTTGTCGCCCGCGAGGTACATGCCGGCCATCGCCGCGATCACCGTCAACCCGGACACGATGACCGAGTGACCTGAGGTGGCGGCGGCCGTCTCCAACGCGGATTCCGGGCTCGCGCCCTTCGCGCGCTCCTCGCGCTCGCGGCGCAGGTAGAACAGCGAGTAGTCGACGCCCACGGCCATGCCGACGAGCAGCACGACCTCCGACACGGCGTCGTCAACCGGCGCGATGTGGCTCGGCAGGGCCACGAGGCCGAGCGTCGCCGCCACGCCGGTGATGGCGAGCAGTACGGGGATGCCCGCCGCCACGAGCGCGCCGAAGGCGAAGATCAGGATCGCCAGCGTGATCGGCAGCGAGAGCGTCCGCGCGCGGTTGAAGTCGTTGCTGAAGCTGTCGTTCAGTGCCTTGTCCGCGGTGGCGTCACCCGCCTCCGCGATACGGAGCGACGGGTGGGCCTTCTGCGCCGCCGCGCTGACCGCGAGCAGGGCGTCGGCCTTGTCGTCCGCCTTGTCGGAGTCGCCCTTGATGTCGAAGGTCACGAGCGCGGAGTGCCCGTCCTTCGAGATCTGGCCGGAGTTGCCCGCGCCATAGGGCGAGCGCACGTTCTTCACGACGGAGTCGTGCGAGAAGCGCGCGACCACGTCGTTCACCCCGGCGCGAAAGGCCGGGTCGTGCACCGTGACCTTGCGGCTCTGGACGAGCACCTGCTCGCTGTCCGGTCGCTTGAACTCACGGTCGAGAAGCTTGTCTGCGCGGCCCGAGCTGCCGGTGCCACTCTGGGCGTCCGTGAGCTTCTTCGTGCCGATCGCGCTTCCCAGCGCGACGGAGACGATCACGAACACGATCCAGCCGATCACGGCGGTCTTCCAGTGGCGGGCGCTCCAGCGTCCCATTCGGGCTGCGATGTTTGGCTGTGACATTGCGGCCTTTCCTTTCTGCGGGTCCATGCGGGGAAGGATCGGGGCGGCGCGGGCGCGCGCCCACGGGGATTGCTGGCATCTGACGGTGGGGATATCCCCCGGCCCGTACGTACGGAAATGCGAGGATCAGGGCGTGGCCCGAGCCCGCAAAGCACCGACCGACGCCACGCGCGAGGCCGTCCGGCGCACCACCCAGATCGCTGACGCGCGCGAGGCCGCCCAGAGCGTGGGGGCGGAGGCGCCCCGGTCGAGCGGGACGGCCGACCCATTCAGCGGCGGCCTCCGGCGCGCGGTACTGCCCCTGCTCGTGCTCCACTACATCAACGAGGGGCCGTCCTACGGCAACCAGCTGATGGAGCGGATCTCGGGGGTGACGGCGGGCGTTCTGTCGGTGAACCCCAACACGATGTATCCGCTACTGCGCCAGCTCGAGTCGCGCGGGCTGATCGAGGGCCAGTGGGAGCACCCGGAGCGGCGCAACCGGCGCTACTACTCGATCACCGACGCCGGCCGCGAGGAGTATGCGCGCCTGCACGACGAGGTGCGCCCGTTCCTCGACTCGATCGCACGCTCGATCGAGGAGATCGTGCGCGAGGTATACGACTAGTGCCGAGCAAGGTGCACGCGGCGCGAGCCGTCGTGCTGCCGCCGGACGAGGCCTTCGCGCTGTGGCTGGACTTGAGCCGCTGGGCCACCTTCATCGAGGGCTTCGCGCACACGCTCTCGCGCGACGAGTCGTGGCCGGCCGAGGGCTCGAAGCTCGTCTGGGAGTCGAGCGCCGGCGGCCGCGGGCGCGTGACCGAGAAGGTCGAGGAGAGCGGCGACCACTTCCTCGCCTCGCGGATCAACGAGGAGGCGCTGCAGGGCCGCCAGGACGTGCGCTTCAGCGCGCTCGATGATGGCTCGCTGGCCGAGCTCTGGCTCGAGTACGACCTGCACCCCACCACTGTCTGGCGCCAGGGCCCGCTCGGCGTGGTGGTCAACGCGCTCTTCATCCGCCGGGCACTGGCGGACTCGCTCGCCCGCACTCTGCGCCGCTTCGCCACGGAGGCGGTGGAGCAACAGGCTCTGTAGCCTGCGCACCTCCCTTTTGGACCGGAGGTCAGATGTTCGTATTCAAGGCCGCTGTGGTCGGCGCCGGCACGATGGGAGGCGAGATCGCGCAGACGATCGCCTCGGCCGGCATCCCGGTGGTGCTCAAGGACGTCGAGCAGCGCTTCGTCGACCAGGGCCTTGCCAAGGCGCAGCAGGTCACCCAGGGCCAGCTCGGGGGCCTCGTCCAGAAGGAGAAGATCAGCCAGGACGACGCCGACCGCCAGCTCGGCGAGATCAGCGGCCGCATCACCGGCACCACCGAGTACGAGGGCTTCGGCGACGTCGACTTCGTGATCGAGGCCGTGCCGGAGCGGATGGAGATCAAGCAGGCCGTCTTCGCCGAGCTCGACGCGGTCACTCCCGGCCAGGCGATCCTGGCATCCAACACGTCGTCGCTGTCGGTGAGCGAGATGGGCGATGCCACGTCGAGGCCCGACAAGGTCGTCGGCTTCCACTACTTCTACCC
>DASXNY010000161.1:0-4810 GCA_036494715.1 Thermoleophilaceae bacterium | reverse complement strand
CCGTAACGCTCCAGGAGCGGGCGCAGCGCGTCGGTGAGCTCGAGGCGGATCGGGATGTCGTGGCCGGTGTCGGCGCCGAAGCGCTCGAACGTCGGGCGGTGATGGCTGCGGCGCACGCCCGGGTGCAGCGTCATCACCAGCCCGTCCTCGCACGACATCCGCGCCATCTCTCCGATCATGTGCCGGCGGAAGGCCACCGCTTCGTCCGCCGTCGCCTCCCCGGCGAGCGCCGCCCGGTAGATGCGGGCCGCCTGCCGGTCGCCGAGCGGATCGGTCCGCGCGTCGGGGTGGGCGTGGTCGGCCGAGGTGGCGCCGCGCTCGATGAAGTGCCGGCGCCGCGCCTCCAATGCGCCCAGGTACCCGGCGTAGTCGCCGGCCTCCACCCGGGCCGCCTCGCCGAGCGCGGCCACTGCGTCCGGCCAGGTGGGCTCGGCCAGCTCGAGGTAGCGGTCCGGGCGGAAGGCCGGGATCACGCGCCCCGACCACGTCGGGTCCGCGGCGAGCGCGGCGTGGACGGCGAGGTCGGAGCCTGGGTCGTCGGTCGTGGCGAGGACCGAGATGCCGAAGCGCTCGAACAGTGCGCGCGGCCGGTAAGCGTCCTCCGCCAGGCGGGCGGCGAGCTCGTCGTAGATCGCGTCGGCCGTCTGCGCCGACGGGCGCGCGCTCACGCCGAAGATCTCCGCGAGCTCAGCCTCGAGCCACAGCCGCACCGGCGTGCCGCGGAAGAGGTGCCAACGCTCGCACAGCCGCCGCCAGACCGCGCGCGACGCCTCTTCAGAGAGCGGTCCCTGCGCCACGCCGAGCGCGTCGAGCCCGACGCCGTCGGCGTGCAGCAGCCGCGTGACGTAGTGGTCGGGCGTGATCAAGAGCGCAGCGGGATCGGGAAACGGATGGTCGTCCAGGAGCAGCCGCGGATCGACGTGCCCGTGGGGCGAGATCACCGGGAGCTCGCGCGTGGCGTCGTAGAGCTCGCGCGCGATCGCCCGCTCGCGCGGCTCGGCGGGCAGCAGCCGGTCGGGGTCCAGCGCGAGCTCAGCGCCCGACGCGCCGGAGCCGCCGCCCATCACACCCCGCTGAAGGCGCCGAAGCCGCCGTCGACGTTGACGACCACCCCGGTGACGAACGACGCGCCGTCGCCGCAGAGCCACAGCAGCGTGCCGACGAGCTCTCCAGCCTCGCCGAAACGCCCTGCCGGCGTGTGCTCGATGATCGTCCGCCCGCGCTCGGTGGGCCGACCGTGCTCGTCGAGCAGAAGGCTGCGGTTCTGCTCCCCGATGACGAAGCCGGGCGCGATCGCGTTGACGCGCAGGCCGCCGCCGTGTCGCTGCGCGAGCTCGACGGCGAGCCAGCGCGTCAGGCTCTCCACAGCCGCCTTCGCCGCGGCGTAGCCGCCCACGCGGGTCAGCGCCCGCTGCGCCGCCATCGAGGAGATGTTGACGATCGAGCCGCGCTCGCCCATCGCCGTGCCGAAGGCCTGGCAGGCCAGCCACGTCCCGGTCAAGTTGAGGTCGACGACCGCGCGAAAGGCGTCAAGTGGCAGATCGAAGACATCCTGGCCATCCGACAGCGTGGCCTCCGGCCGGTTGCCGCCCGCCGCGTTGACCAGGACGTCGACCCTTCCCCAGCGCTCGAGCACGGCGTCGCGCGCGGCGGCCAGTTCGCCGGAGCTGAGGACGTCGGCCTCGAGGGCCAGGGCGTCCGCCCCGCGCCGGCGCATCTCCGTGGCGACGGTGTCCACGCCCTCGCGGCGGCGGGCGACGACGGCCACACGGGCGCCCGCGTCCGCCAGCCCAAGGGCCATCGCGCGGCCGAGTGCTCCGCTGCCGCCCGTCACGACCGCGACGCGGTCCTCGAGGGCGAACAGGTCGCTCACCAACTGTGGACGGTCCCGTCGAGGAGCCGGTTGACCGGCAGGTACGCCCGGCGGTAGGGGAAGCGGGCCGCGGCCTCCTCGTCGATGTCGACGCCGAGGCCCGGGCTCTCGCCTGGCTGCAGGTATCCGGCCTCGAAACGGTAGTCGTGCGGGAAGACCTCGTCGGTCTCGGGCGTGTGGCGCATGTACTCCTGCACCCCGAAGTTGGGCACCGAGACGTCGACGTGCAGCGCCGCCGCCAGCGTCACCGGCGACATGTCCGTCGCGCCGTGCGAGCCGGTGCGCACGTGGTAGAGCTCGGCGAGGCTGAAGATCTTGCGCAGGTGGCTGATCCCCGCGGCATGCACGACGCACGTCCGGATGTAGTCGATGAGCTGCTCGCTAATCAGCTGCTGGCAGTCCCAGATCGAGTTGAAGACCTCGCCGACGGCGATCGGCGTCGTCGTGTGCTCGCGGATCAGCCGGAAGCCCTCCTGCAGCTCTGCCGGGCAGGGGTCCTCCAGCCAGAAGAGGTCATAGTCCTCCACGCGCTGACCGAGTCGCGCGGCCTCGATCGGCGTGAGCCGGTGGTGCGCGTCGTGGAGCAGGTGAAAGCCGAAGCCGAAGCGATCGCGGACGGCCTCGAGCATCTCCGGCACGATGCGGAGGTAGGCGGGGGTGGACCAGCTGGACTCGATGGGACGGTCTGGCGAGGCCGCCTCGTAGAAGAGCTTGTCCGGGGTGACGCCGTAGATGGACCCGAGGCCCGGCACGCCGACCTGCACCCGGATCGCCTCGTAGCCCATGTCCCGATACGCCGCGACCTCCTCGAGCAGCTGGGGGATCGTCTCGGCGTTGGCGTGCCCGTAGACCATGATGCGCTCGCGCGCCCGGCCGCCCAGCAGTTGGTAGACCGGCATGCCCGCGGCCTTGCCCTTGACGTCCCACAGCGCCGTATCGACCGCCGAGATGGCGGCCATCGTGACGGGGCCGCGGCGCCAGTAGGCCCCCTTGTACAGGTACTGCCAGGTGTCCTCGATGCGAGCGGCATCGCGGCCGACGAGCAGGGGGCAGACGTGGTCGGTCAGGTAGCTCGCCACCGCGAGCTCGCGCCCGTTGAGCGTGGCGTCGCCCACTCCGGTCAGCCCCGACTCGGTCGTCAGCTTGAGCGTGACGAAGTTGCGGCCGGGGCTGCAGACGATGACCTTCGCGTCGACGATCCTCATGTTCGCTGGACCTCGTGGGTGACGAGGAAGCCCTCGCTCGGAGCCGGCAGCTGCTCGAAGTCGATCGCTGGGGTGTGCTCGCTCATGGTTCAGCGCTCCCGGTACGCGTTATAGGAATGTTGAACCGTCTGCGACCGGTGGGTCATTCACGGCAACCCGGCGTGCGCGACGTCAACCGTGGTGGTGAGGAGCACTGCCTCCCGGGCCGCCGTGCGGTTGGCCTCGGCGAAGTCAGGCGCCGCGCAGATGAGCAGCGTCCGGCCGTCGTCGCCGCCGAGCATGCAGGCGAAAAAGTTCAGGCCCTCGGGCGCCGCGATCTCGTCAACGACGTCGCCCCCGGGAGCCAGGCGGACACAGCGCGCGCCAACCTCGTCGGCCGCCCAGATGTGTCCTTCGGCGTCAAGTCCGCAGCCGTCGGGTCCGAACTGGAGCTGGGCGAGGGTTTCGCCGAGGGACGTGAACTCCGGTGTCGGTGCCACCTGCGCCCATATGCGGCGGTCGGTGAGCGAGCCGTCGTCCTGAATCGTGAAGGCGCTGTAGCGGGCGCCCGCCGTCTCGCCGACGATGAGTGTCCGCCCATCGGGGGTGATTACCGATCCGTTCGGAAAGAGAAGATCCTCGGCCGCAACCTGGGTCGCGCCGTCGGGGTCGACGCGGATCAAAGCCGCCGGGGCCGGGTCCCCGCCGCCCATCAGATCGAAGCCGAAGTTCCCGACGTACGCGCGCCCGGTGCCGTCGACCACCATGTCGTTCAGGTGGCCGCCGCAGTACTCGCTCACATCGGCGTGCTCGCTCACGCCGGCGTCCAGCGACCAGCGCAGGATGCGATGGTCCCGCATCGACGCCACGAGCAGCGATCCGTCTGGCATCCATCCCAGCCCTGACGGTTGCGCGTCAACCGTCAGTACCTCTCCGGGGGTCCCGTCGGATTCGACGGTGAGCACGAGGTGACGGTAGAAATCGGAGACCCACCAGCGCCCGTCGTGCCAGCGTGGGCTCTCGAAGAATGCCCCGTCGCCCAGCAGCGTGTGGAGAGATCGCTCGACCATCGTGGCTCCCGGCCCATGGTGTTCTACACGCGCGAGCGCGCCAGTGCAATGCTGGCCTGGTGGGCCAAAAGGCGCCCGTGCCGGAGCGGAGTCTCCCAGCGGCTAGCTACGACTCAACTCATCGCCGCTTCGACGATGGCAACGTCCTGCTCCGTCGTTCCGCCGCTGACTCCTACGCCGGCGATCACCTGGCCCTCGCTGGTGAGCGGCACGCCGCCCCCGATCGCGGAGTATCTACCGCCCGACACGGCGAGAAGGGGATAGAGCGCCGCGCCCGGTTGCACGAGGGGGACGAGGTCAGCGGTGCGCATGCGGACGAGGGCGGACGTGTAGGCCTTCCGCTCGGCGAGCTCGAGGGAGAACGCGGGCGCTCCGGTCATGCGGTGGGTGAGAACGACGTTGCCGTGGATGTCGATGACGGTAACCGCGACGGGCAGGTTTTGTTTGAACGACTCGGCTTCGACGCGGTCGGCGATTTTCTTCGCGATGGTGAGCAAGTCCATGGTCGTGTGCTTCCTTTCAGACAGCGGGATAGGCCGTTCGGTTTTCAGCGCCCGGCCTGGAGGCCCAGCTGTCCCAGGTAGAAGCCGAGTCGATTTTGCAGGTCTCCAGGCTCCTGGAGCCCCTGCTCCAGGAGGGCTTTGATTCTTTCCTGCGCCGCGGGCCGCTTCACGGAGGCCATG
>DASXNY010000160.1:0-19921 GCA_036494715.1 Thermoleophilaceae bacterium | reverse complement strand
GTCGATCAGCCGGATCGGGCCCGTGACCTTGTACGGGCCGTTCTCACGGACCTTGATCTCGACGTCGTCGGCCGTGGCTCTAGGACTCGTCTGGCGCGGAGTCGGCGGCCGGCGGCGCGTCAGGGACCTCGGGCAGAACCTCGGGATCCTCGGGGAAGTCGGGCGAAGTGTCGCCGGCAGGCTCCCCGCCGCCGTCGCCCTCGCCGCCCTTGGCACCGACGCCAACCGTCTGACGCTTGCGCGTCTTCGGAGCGACGATGTCGATCTTCACCTCGGGCTCCTCGCCCTCGGCCGCCTTGTCCACCTCGACCGTCGAGCCCGGCTCCATCGAGGACGACAGCACCTTGTCGGCGAGCGGATCCTCGATGTAGCGCTGAATCGCACGGCGGAGCGGACGAGCGCCCATGGCGGGGTCCCAGCCCTTCTCCACCAACAGATCCTTTGCCTCGTCGGACAGGTTGAGCGACAGCTCGCGCTCGGCCATGGAGTGGCGGATGTGCCGTAACAGCAACTCGACGATCTCCTTGACCTCGTCCTTCGACAGCTTGTGGAAGACGATCACTTCGTCGATCCGGTTGAGGAACTCAGGCCGGAAGACCTTCTTGAGCTCGCCCATGATCCGGCTCTTCATGTCGTCGTACGTGATCCCGGTCTCGTCGTCGGACACCGCGAAGCCGAGTGGCGTGTTGCGCGCGATCTCGGAGGCGCCGATGTTCGAGGTCATGATCACGATGGCGTGACGGAAGTCCACCGTGCGCCCCTGGGCGTCGGTGAGGCGGCCGTCCTCCAGGATCTGGAGCAGGATGTTGAAGACGTCCGGATGGGCCTTCTCGATCTCGTCGAGCAGCAGCACCGAGTACGGCTTGCGACGCACGGCCTCGGTGAGCTGGCCGCCCTCGTCGTAGCCGATGTAGCCCGGCGGCGAGCCGACGAGCCGCGACACGGAGTGCTTCTCCATGTACTCGGACATGTCAATCCGCACCATCGCGTCCTCGTCGCCGAAGAGGAACTCGGCGAGCGTCCGCGCCAGCTCGGTCTTTCCGACGCCCGAGGGGCCGAGGAAGATGAACGAGCCGGTGGGGCGCTTGGGATCCTTGATCCCCGCACGCGAGCGGCGGATGGCCTTGGAGACCGCCTCGATCGCCATGTGCTGGCCGATGACGCGCTTGTGCAGCTCGTCTTCCATGCGCAGCAGCTTCTGGGTTTCGGCCTCGGTGAGCTTGAAGACGGGAATGCCGGTCCACATCGAGACGATGTCGGCGATCTCCTCCTCGCCGATCTCCGGGCGGTTGCCTGTCTCGCCCGCGCGCCACTGATCCTCCAGCTCGCGCTTCTTGTTCGTGAGCTGGCGCTCCTTGTCGCGCAGGTTGGCGGCCTTCTCGAACTCCTGGGCCTCGATCGCGGCCTCCTTGTCGCGCCGCGTGGTCTCGATCTCCTCCTCGAGCTCGCGGTAGACCGGTGGCGCGGTCATCGACTTGATGCGCATGCGCGACGCTGCCTCGTCGATGAGGTCGATCGCCTTGTCAGGCAGGAAGCGGTCGGAGATGTAGCGGTCGGCGAGCTCGGCGGCAGCGTGCAGCGCCTCGTCGGTGATGGCGACGCGGTGGTGCTGCTCGTAGCGGTCGCGCAGGCCCTTGAGGATCTGCTCCGTCTCCTCGATGCTCGGCTGGTCGACGCGGATCTGCTGGAAGCGGCGCTCGAGCGCCGAGTCGCGCTCCAGGTACTTGCGGTACTCGTCGAGCGTGGTGGCGCCGATCGTCTGCAGCTCACCGCGGGCGAGCGCCGGCTTCAGGATCGAAGCGGCGTCGATCGCGCCCTCGGCGGCGCCTGCGCCGACGAGGTTGTGCAGCTCGTCGATGAAAAGAATGATGTCGCCGCGCTGGGTGATCTCCTTCATCACCTTCTTGAGGCGCTCCTCGAACTCGCCGCGGTACTTCGAGCCGGCCACGAGCGCGGCCAGGTCGAGCGTGTAGATCTGCTTGTTCTTGAGCAGCTCCGGCACCTCGCCGCTCGTGATGCGCTGGGCCAGGCCCTCGACCACGGCGGTCTTGCCGACGCCCGGCTCGCCGATCAGCACCGGGTTGTTCTTGGTGCGGCGCGACAGGATCTGCATGATCCGCTCGATCTCGTTCTCACGGCCCACGACCGGATCCAGCTTGCCCTCGGCAGCCAGCTTGGTGAGGTTGCGGCCGAACTGGTCGAGCAGCTTCGAGGACTTCTTGCCCTCGCCGGTGCCCGCGCCCTGGCCGCCCTGGCCCTGGCGGCGGCCGCCCGGACCGGAAAGCATGCGGATGACCTCGTTGCGGATCTTCTCGCTGTCTGCGTCGAAATCGAGCAGGATGCGGGCTGCGACGCCCTCGTTCTCGCGCACGAGGCCAAGCAGGATGTGCTCGGTGCCGATGTAGTTGTGCCCCAGGCTCAGCGCCTCGCGGAGGGCGAGCTCGAGGACCTTCTTCGCGCGCGGGGTGAACGGGATCTGTCCCGAGGTGACCTCCTCGCCCGAGCCGACGATGCGGACGACCTGCGCACGCACGCGCTCAACCGTGATGTCAAGCGACTCGAGGACGCGGGCGGCAAGGCCCTCCTCCTCGCGCAAGAGACCGAGCAGGATGTGCTCGGTTCCGATGTAGTTGTGCTTGAGGATGCGAGCTTCCTCCTGGGCCAGGACGACCACTTGGCGGGCTCGTTCGGTGAAACGCTCGAACACTGTGCAGACCTTCTCGGGATCGGATCGTGGCGGGGAAGAGATACCCCGAAGCCTTTAGTCCCTAATCGGCAGTTTCGCCGTGGGGTAAAGGTTCCCTGGCGCCTTCGCTCGCCTGAAGGCCAGTCTAGCAATGGCGCCGCCTGGCCTTGACGGCGGTAACGAACCCTTAAGACTGCTCTGGAAACCGCTATTTGCGGGCTTTCTCAGCTTCCCCTCATCGCGGGGAAGAGGATCACCTCGCGGATCGCCGTCTCGCCGCTGAGGATCATCACGAGCCGGTCGATCCCGATCCCTACACCACCTGTGGGAGGCATGCCGTGCTCGAGCGCGCGGACGAAGTCCTCGTCGTAGGGCTGCGTCTCCTCGTCGCCTTCCTCGTTCAACGCGGTCTGGGCCTCGAAGCGCGCGCGCTGCTCGTCCGGGTCGTTCAGCTCCGTGAAAGCGTTGCCGAACTCGATGCCGAGGCAGAACACCTCCCAGCGTTCGACGAGCCCGGGCTCCGAGCGGTGGTGCTTCGCGAACGGCGACAGCTCCACCGGGTAGTCGAGGATGAAGGTAGGCTGGGTAAGGCCGGGCTCGACGTATTTGGAGAGGAGCTCGTCCACGAGCTGCGGCCAGCTCTCGCCGGGGTCGAGCTCGATGCCGTTCTGCTTGGCCGCCGCGACGAGGCTGCCCGTGTCGCGGTTCGCCAGCACGTCGACGCCGGTCTTCTCCTTGATCGCGTCCTGCAGCCTCAGGCGCCGCCAGGGTGGCGTGAAGTCGAGCTCGCCGTCGTAGCCGACCTCCTTCGCGACGTAGGCAACCAGCTCCTCGAGCTCGCGCGCGACGTCGTTGTAGTCCGCGTAGGCCTCGTACCACTCGAGCATCGTGAACTCGGGGCTGTGCTTGTGTGAGATGCCCTCGTTGCGGAAGTCCTTGCCGATCTCATAGACCTTCTCGAGGCCGCCGACGATCAGACGCTTGAGGTAGAGCTCGGTGGCGATGCGCAGGTAGAAATCGCGGTCGAGCGCGTTGTGGTGCGTCACGAACGGGCGCGCCAGCGCGCCGCCGTAGAGCGGCTGGAGGATCGGGGTCTCCACCTCGAGGAAGGCGTGGTCGTCGAACCAGCGCCGGATCGCCGAGACGACCTTCGAGCGCAGGATGAAGAGCTCGCGCACCTCCTCGTTCGCGATCAGGTCGAGCTCACGCTGGCGGTAGCGGGTCTCGATGTCCTCCAACCCGTGGAACTTCTCGGGCGGGGCGAGCAGCGACTTGGCCAGCAGCTCCCAGCCCTGGACGGCGAGGGTCAGCTCGCCGCGGCGTGACTTGAAGGCGGTGCCGTCGACGCCGATCAGGTCGCCGAGGTCGAGGGAGACGAGCCGCTCGAACGACTCCTCGCCGAGCGCGTCGCGGCGGGCATGCAGCTGGATGCGCCCCGAGCGGTCGACCAGGTCGAGGAACGCCGCGCCGCCATGGCCGCGCCGGGCAGCGAGCCGGCCCGCCACGCGGTAGCTCTGTCCTGTCTCGGCCCCGGGCTCGAGCCCATCGTGCTCGGCGTGGATGCGCTCGATCGGAACCACGCCCTCGAACGAGTGCGGGAACGGGTCGACGCCCTCCGCGCGCAGGCGCTCTAGCTTGGCGCGACGGTCGTCACGCGAGGAGGCTTCGCCCTCGGCCATGCTGGCGGACTCTAAGGGAAGCCGTCAGGCTTCGATCTTGGTGATCTTGAGCTTGCGAGCGGGACCGCGCGGGACCGGCACGGACACCAGGTCGCCGCGCTTGCGGCCGATGAGCGCCTTGCCGACCGGCGACTCGTTGGACAGCTTGTTCTCCGTCGGATTTGCCTCGGAGGAGCCGACGATCATGTACTTGACCGATTTGTCGGTCTTCTGATCCTTCACGTGCACGGTCGTGCCCACTGAGACGGCCTCGGTGGACACCGACTTCTCGTCGATCACCGATGCCGACCGCAGCTTCTCCTCGAGGTCCGCGATCTGCTTCTCGAGCATCGCCTGCTCGTTCTTCGCATCGTCGTATTCGGAGTTCTCGCTGATGTCGCCGAACTCTCGCGCCTCCTTGATGCGCTCCGCCACTTCCCGGCGCCGCGCACCCGAGAGGTACTCGATCTTTGCCTTGAGCTCTTCGAGTCCTTGTGGGGTGAGAATTAAGTCCTTTGGCATAAGAAAACCCGCCGCACCGCGACCACCGCGGACCATCGGCGGGTCGATCAGTCTAGCAGCGGGATTTGTCATTCCAAGGGCGTTTTCAAGCTGCCACCCGCGCATCTTGCGTGCTCGCCAGGGCCTCCAGGGCAAGCCGTGCATGGGCCGTCGTGGGGGCGGTGACGAGCGTGTGCTGGGCGCGTCTCGTGAGCCCCATCGTCTCCGCATACCAGGGGTAGAACTTGCGCAGATAGCGGCCGGCGCGCTCGACGCCCAGGTGCTCCTCGGCGCGCCCGATCACCCAGCGCAGCTCGTCGGCGACCTCGACGCGAGTGGGTTCCGAGTCGCGCAGGCCGAGCAGGCGCTCGAAGCGCCAGGGATTGCCGAGCGAGCCGCGCGCGAGCATCACCGCGGCGGCGCCGGTGGCGTCGAAGGCCTTGAGGATCCGCTCCTCGTCGCGTAGTCCGCCCGACAGGACGACCGGGACCGGCAGCGTCGCGACCAGCTCAGCCGCGAGCGCGTAGTCGGGCTCGCCGTTGTGCTGCTGCGAGGCGTGGCGCGGGTGGAAGCCGATGCCGGCGACGCCCGCCTCGTCGACCAGCCGGCGCGCCAGCTCGAGGCCGGTGCGCTCGCCGGGGCGGTTGCCAGAGCGCAGCTTGACCGTGACCGGCAGACCGCTGCCCTCCACCGCGGCGCGGGCGATCGCGACGCCCTTGTCGGGGTCGTCGAGCAGCGCCGAGCCGGCGCCGGTCTTGCAGACCTTGCGCACGGGGCAGCCGTAGTTGAGGTCGAGCGCGTCGGCGCCCGCCTCGGCCACCATGCCGGCGGCGATCCTCATCACCTCGGCGTCGTGCCCGAACAGCTGGACCGCCATCGGGTGCTCATCGGGGTGCAGCCGCAGGAACTCGCGATGGGTGCGCTCGTCGCCGTACTTCAGGCCGAAGCTCGACACCATCTCGGATACGGCGAAGCCCGCGCCGTGGCGCTTGGCCTGGAGGCGCACGAACCAGTTGCCGATGCCGGCGAGCGGCGCCAGCACCACCCGGTTGGGCAGCTCGATGCCGCCGAGGGTCCATGGTGTGTTCAGCGAGCGCACGCTGAAACGTTAGCCGGGGGCTAGCTCTGCGCGCAGTCGCGGCAGAGGCCGTTGATGCGGACCTCCGCGCGCGCGGGCCTGAAGCCCCCCCGCTTGGCGCGGGCGAGCGCGGCGCCGAGCTCGATGCCGGCGTGCAGGTCCTCGACCTTGCCGCAGCGGTCGCAGACCATGTGGTCGTGCGGCTCGGGGCGCGGGTCGTAGAGCAGGGCGCCCTGCCGGACGCCGATGCGGTGGACGAGGCCGAGCTCCTCGAACAGCTCCAGCGTCGAGTAGACGGTGGGCAGCGAGACGCCCGGGAGACGATCCTCCACCGACTCGAGCACCTCCTCCGCGGTCACGTGCCTGTTCAGCTCGCGCAGCGCGCGGTTCATCACGAGGCGCTGGGAGGTGACGCGCTGACCGCGCTCGCGCAGAATCGCGCCGAGCTGGTCGTCGCTTAGGGCTGTATGTGTCGGCGTAGCCATTCGGTCGGCCTAATAGTAGCGGCTGTTTGTTGTTAGGCAGCCCTTATTTTAAGGTATTTGTTATAGTTACCCCAGATGACTGAAGCTGCTCAGGCCCTAATTACCCGTTGGCGTGACGCTGACGACCGTTCGCGGCTGCTTCAGGTCGTTCAGCCGGGCCTGGTCGGGCTGATCGACGGCACGATCTCGACGCTCGCGCCGATCTTCGCCGCCGCCTTCATCGCCGGCTCGAGGGCCGCGCTGCTGGTTGGCCTGGCCACCGCGCTCGGCGCCGCGATCAGCATGGGCATGTCGGAGGCGCTGTCGGACGACGGCGAGCTCACGGGCCGGGGCAACTCGCTGACGCGCGGGCTGATCACGGGCGCCGCAACCTTCCTCGGCGGCACGATGCACTCGCTGCCCTTCCTGATCGGCGACGTGCACAAGGCGCTGCCGGTCGCCTACGTGGTGGTGGCGGTCGAGCTCACGACGATCGCCTGGGTGCGCAAGCGCTTCCTCAAGGCCGGGCTCGCGCAGTCGCTCGTGCAGGTGACGGTGGCTGGGGTCATCGTGGCCGCTGTCGGTATTGCGCTGGGTCACGCCTAGGTCGTAGGGCCAGAGGCCAAAGGCCAGAGGGCCCTGAGTTCGGGGCAGGGCCTATTCCCGGGTTTTTCGGTAGACAAACGTGGTAACGTCCGGAACCTGACCGGGTTTCCGGTGTTTTCCGCAATCCGAAAGGACTCTGCTCCCGATGAAGCTGAAGCTGCTTGCCCTAGCCGGGTTGGCCACGGCGGCTCTCGCCGTCCCCGCCTCCGCCGGCGCGACGACATTGATCGGCTCGGGCTCGACCGCCGCACAGCCGTATCTCGTATCCCTCTTCAAGGGCTACACGAAGGTCCACCCGAGCATCCACTTCGTCTACACGCCCGACGGAGGGAACGCCGGCGTGAAGGACGTGCAGCAGGGCAAGAGCCAGTTCGCGGCTCAGGCCCGCGCGCCGCTGCCCAGCGACGCGGGCACGACCTACATCAAGCTCTTCCTCGACGGGCTCTGCATGGACGTGAACTCGTCGAACAAGCTCTCGAACCTGTCGATCCAGCAGGTCCGTGATATCTACCTCGGCAACCTCACGAGCTGGGCCGGCGTGCCCGGCTCCGGGCTGACGAGCACGATCGACCCGTTCGGCCGCGACACCAACGGAGGGACGTACAACTTCTTCGTCACCTCCGTGCTGAACAACAAGCCGCCGGCCTCGACCGTGACGGCGCTCCTGTCCGACGGCCTCGTGGCCAACTCGGTCAAGAAGGATCCGAACGCGATCGGCTACAACGGCCTCGCGTACTTCCCGGAGAAGGGGCTCAAGGCGCTGAAGCTGAACGGAGTGCCCTGCAACGCCCTCGCGGTCAAGAAGCTCCGCTACCCGCTGACGCGCTACATCTGGCTCGTCCTCCCGACCGCCAACTCGAGCACGAAGGTGGAGCAGTTCGCGGACTGGGTCCGTACCAGTGCCGCGGCAGGAAAGATCATCTCGAAGGTCGGCGGTGTGCCGGCGTTCAACCAGACCGCCAAGAAACACAAGAAAAAGAAGAAGTAGGCGGCTCCGATGCACGACGCTCTCCTGCTCGAGGAGAGACCGCACTGGTGGTCTGACCGGCGCGCCGAGCTCACGCTCGGCGCGCTGGCGTGCGGGGTGCTGGCCCTGGTGCTCGCCATGCTGGTGTTCGTCGTGAGCGCGGCCTGGCCGTCGTTCGCGCACAACGGGCTGCACTGGTTCGGCCCGGGCGGGAGCGTGGACAGTCAGATCCGGACGATCTTTCTGTCGGGCGACGAGGGCGGCCCGTTCCGCTGGCAGTTCCACGCCTGGCCGCTGCTCTGGAGCACGTTCCTGACCACGGGCGCCGCGGTGCTGATCAGCTTCTTCTGCTCGGTGTTCGTCGCCCTCTTCATCGTCGAGTTCGCGCCGAGCGGGTTGCGGCAGGTGCTGCAGCCGGTGATCCGGCTGCTCGCGAGCATCCCGTCGGTGATCTACGGGCTGATCGGCGTGCTCGTGATCGTGCCGTTCATCGGCAACCACCTGATCACCCAGCACGAAAAGAACTCGGTGGCCTACGCGATCTCGCTGAACGGCTACAGCCTGCTTGCGGCCGTCCTGACCCTCACCGTGATGATCGCGCCGATCATGATCTCGATCTTCTGCGACGGCCTGCGGGCGGTGCCGCGGCCGTGGATCGAGGCGTCGCTCGGGCTCGGGGTGAACCGCTGGCGCACCTTCTGGAAGGTGGCGGTCCGCGCAGCGCGACCGGCGCTGATCGCCGGCACGGTGCTCGCCACGGCGCGCGCGCTCGGCGAGGCCGTGATGCTCGCGATGGTGTCGGGCTCGGTGGGGTTCGCGCCCAACCCGCTCGACGGCGCGATCTTCTTCTTCGAGCCGTCACGGCCGCTCGCCGCCACGATCATCTCCAACTCAGAGGAGCTCAGCTCCCCGCCGATGAAGCACACGCTGTACGCGATCGCGGCGGTGCTGCTGTTCTCGGCGGCGATGCTGTCGCTGATCGGCTGGGCGGCGAAGCAGCCGATGAAGAAGTACGCGGTGCGGGCCTGATGGAGGCCGGCGCGCTCGCTCCCACACCGCCGGCGCGGTCTGCGCGCGCCGTGCCCGCCGGGCCTACCTGGCGGTTGAGCGACAGGCTCGGCATCGCGCTGTGCTGGCTGCTCGGACTGCTGTTCTGCGCGATCGCCGCGGCGATCGTGATCTTCATGTTCGTGCAGGGCATCCACTACGTGCGGCCGAGCCTGCTCGTGACGCATCCCAGCGCCGGCTTCAACGAGACGCAGACCGGCGGCTTCCTCGATCCCCTCCTCGGCACGCTGCTCGTCGCCGCGATCGCGATCGCCATCGCCCTGCCGCTGGGCGTCGCGACCGCGGTATGGCTGAGCGAGTACGGCCGGCCGTTCGCGCTGGCGCGGCTCGTCGAGTCGGCCGTAGAGATGATCGCCGGCACGCCGTCGATCGTGATCGCGCTGTTCGGCACGGTGGTGTTCTCGAGCCCGGCGCTCGGCTTTCTCAGCCGCAGCTCGGGCGGCGTCGTCTTCGGGCGCTCGTTCTTCGCCGCGGGCGTGATGCTCTCCCTGGTGGCGCTGCCGCTGATCGTCGCCAGCACCCGCGAGGGCATGCAGGCGATCCCGGGGCATCTGCGCGAGGCCTCGCTGGCAGTGGGCAAGACCCGCTTCGCCACCGTCCGGCGGATCCTGCTACCCACGGCGCGGCCGTCGGTGGTCACCGGCACGATGCTCGGCCTCGGCCGCGTGATCGGGGACACGGCGATCATCGTGATCCTGCTCGGCGCGACGATGACGTTCAACTCGGCGGGCGGCGCGCCTCTCTTCAAGGTGCTGCGTGGGACGGGCAGCACGCTGACGAGCTACGTCTACCAGAACTCCCCGTCCGGGGAGGGCAACCAGCCGTCGAAAGCCTATGCGGCGGCCTTCGTGCTGCTCGCGATCGTCCTGGTGCTGAACGGAGCGGTCGAGGTCGTGCGGCGGCGCTCGCAGGTGGGGTCATGGAACGCGTGAGCCCGCCCCCGGCACGCCAGCTGGTGGTGGGCGAGGCCGCGCCCCCGGCGAACGGCAACGGCCCGCGCTTCGTGAGCGCGCCGCGCCGGCGCGTCAAGCCGTCGCAGTTCGCGATCGAGCGGATGCTCGCCGAGGACGTCTCGATCGCCTACGGGCAAAAACAGGCGGTGAAGGACGTCACGCTGCCGATTCGCCAGGGCGAGGTGCTCGCGCTGATCGGCCCCTCGGGCTGCGGCAAGACGACGCTGCTTCGGTCGCTCAACCGGCTCACGGAGCTGTCCGCGAACGCGTCGTTCCGCGGCCGGATCACGCTCGACGGCGCGGACATCGCCGCCATGGACCCCACGCAGCTGCGGCGGCGTGTGACGATGGTGTTCCAGCAGCCCAACCCGTTCCCGCTCAGCGTGTTCGACAACGTGGCGTACGTACTGCGCGAGCAGGGCTCGAAGCGGCGGCCGCGGCGGAGCGCTCTGGATGGACCGGTGCGCGACGCGCTGAGCCGAGCCGGGCTGCTCGACGAGGTGGCCGACGACCTCAAGCACCCGGCGCTCAAGCTCTCCGGCGGCCAGCAGCAACGGCTCTGCATCGCACGGGCGCTTGCGGCGCAGCCGGAGGTCCTCTTGCTCGACGAGCCCTGCTCGGCGCTCGACCCCCAGTCCACGCAGTTGATCGAGGACCTGATCGTGAAGCTGCGCGACGACGTGGCGGTGGTGATCGTCACGCACAACCTCCAGCAGGCGTACCGCGTGGCGGACTACGTCGCGTTCATGTACCTGGGCGAGCTCGTGGAGTACGGCAGCGGGCGCACCCTGTTCAGCACGCCGCGCGAGCAGCGGACGGCGGAGTACATCAGTGGCGCGTTCGGCTGAGCTGGTGCTCGCACTTGGTGCGGTGCTACTCGTGGCCGGCTGCTCGACCACGCAGCAGAAGAGCGCCCGCGCGAAGGTGCAGGCCGAGCGCCTGCTGGCGACGCGGAAGCAGGTGCTCGTGCGGCAGCCCAATCCGAGCGTGCGGGTGGAAGGCGTGACGCTGCTGCGCGGCCACGGCCGCACCGCCGTGGTAGTCGCCCTCCGCAACGACGGCTCACGGCCCGTGAGCGACTTGCCCATCTCGCTGCGGACCGGCGGCGGCCGCTACCTCAACCGCCGCGCCGGCCTTGGCTACTTCCAGACGCATGCCCCCGCAATCGTGCCCGGCGGCGAGGCGACCTGGGTCTTCGTTACACGTGCGCGCGTGCGCGCGCGAGGGGTATCCGCGCGCGTTGGCCTGCAGCCGGCGGTGTCGGCGCGGCCCGCGCGATTGCCCCTCCTGCGTGCCGCGCCGGCCGCCGGGATCGGCAGGGCGACGGTGACCAACTCGTCTGGCGTCCCCCAGTACGGGCTCGTGGTCTACGCGTTCGCGCGGCGGGGCGCGCGCCTCGTGGCGGCGGGACGCGGCTCGCTTGCGCGGCTCGGCCCCGGTAGGAGAGCGACGGTGCCGCTCAGCCTGGTGGGGAGCGCGCGCGGACTGACCATGCGGGTGCAGGCCCCGCCGACGATCTTCAAATGAGGAGACCCCAGATGAATCTCACAAGCGCGGAGACCTTGCCCACGGAGCCATCACCGCCCATGCCCGACCGTGAACGCGCCCACGCCTGCGAGGAATGCGGCGCGCCGCTCGACCTGCAGCAGCGCTACTGCGTGAGCTGCGGCACGCGCAACCGCAACGCGCCCGGCCCGGCCGCGGACTACTTCGCGCGGCCCGGCCGGCGGGGGCGGGCGCTGGCGGCGGCTGCCGCGCCGGTGCCACCACGGCGCGGCTGGCTCGCCTCGAACTCCTCCGCCTTGCTGCTTGCGCTGCTGCCGGCGGCGGTGGCGGCCGGCGTGCTCGTCGGCAAGAGCGGCGGCGGCAGCGACCAGCAGCTGATCGACGCGCTCAAGAACCAGCGCCCGGCCGCGACGGCGGCTGCCCCGGCTGCGGCCGCCGCGGGCGGGGCATCGACTGCCGCCAAGGCGTCCTCGTCGAAGAAGGCCCACTCGGCCAAGACCCGCAGCGGCAGGACGCTCTCGAAGACCAAGTTCGGCAGCGCCCACCAGGTGACGGGCTCGAAGCCGACGGCCAAGAAGGTCCAGAGCGATACCAACCTGGTGAAGAAGCTGCAGCAGGAGACCGGCAAGGGCTACCTGCACCAGCAGACCGACCTGCCGGACACGGTGGTGGTGGGCAAATGAGCGGCGGCGACGAGCTCGGCGCCAAGCGCGAGCGCCTCGTCGAGCGCTTCACCCTCATGCAGTCCGACCTCGGCGGACTGCTCTACGAGATGGTGATCCGCGACAGCGTCAAGCTGGACGTGCTCAAGCGCAAGGTTGCGGAGCTGCAGCGCGTGGATGCCGAGCTCGGCTTCCTCGAGCACTCGATCAGGGCCGAGGAGTCGGGCGTGGCGGGCAACTGCCCGTCGTGCGAGGCGCCATACGCCCGCGGGGCTGCGTTCTGCTGGAGCTGCGGCCAGTCGCTCGTGACGATCGAAGTGGTCGAGCCGCCGGCGTGAAAGGCCCGCGGCTCGCGCTGCTCGGCGTCGTCTCGCTCACGGCCACGGGGCTCGTGATCGGCAGCGCGCTCCGAGACGACCAGCGCGGCGAGGCGCTGGCGGCGGCCGCGGCGCTGTCGCGGGCGTCGGCGGTTGCCCCCGTGGCCGCGCCGGCGACCACGGCACCCACCACCACGCCGGCGGTTCGTCACGCGCCCGCGCACACGCACACGCAGGCGAGCGGCGGGGACACGTCAGCCTCGGCGCCCTCGCCCGACTCCGGGCAGGTCACCGACACGACGCCGGCCGCGCCCAAGAAGAAGAGCTCACCCGCTCCTACGACGCCCGTCGCGACTTCCAAGGTGAAGCACGTCTTCCTGATCGTGCTCACCAGCCCGGGCTACGACGCCACCTTCGGCCAGGGCGCCGCGAGCGCGCCGTATCTCAACCAGCAGCTGCGGCCGAAGGGACAGCTTCTCACCGGCTACCGCGCGCTCCCGGGCTCCGACCTGCCCAACTACGTCGCGATGATCAGCGGCCAGCCGCCCAACGCCGCGACAAGCGCGAACTGCACGACCTACTCGGAGTTCCCGAGCTCGGCAAAGACGAACAAGGCGGGCGTCGTGTCAGGCGACGGCTGCGTCTATCCGGTCGACACGCTGACCCTCGCGGATCAGCTCACAAGCGCCGCGCACACGTGGAAGGCGTACGAGGAGGACATGGCCGCGACCTGCCAGCACCCGGACTCCGGGCAGCCGGACGACACCCAGCAGGGTCGCCCCGGCGACGAGTACGCCGCGCGCCACAACCCGTTCGCCTACTTCCACTCGCTGCTCGATCTCGGGGACTGCGCCAGCAACGACGTGCCGCTGACCAAGCTGGGCGGCGACCTCGCCTCGGTGAAGACCACGCCGAGCCTGTCCTTCATCGCCCCGAACCTCTGCCACGACGGCTCCGACCTCACCTGCGCCGACGGGACTCCCGGCGGCCTCGCGGCGGCGGACACGTTCCTATCGCAGCTCGTCCCGCAGATCCTCGCCTCGCCCGCATACAAGAAGGACGGGCTGCTGGAGCTGGTGTTCGCGGCGGGCCCGCCGGTGGACCCGAGCGGACTCGTGGGGGCGCTGCTCGTGTCGCCCTTCATCACGGCCGGGAGCACCGACGCGACCGGCTACGGGCCGTACTCGCTGCTCCGCACCAACGAGGACATCTTCGGGCTTGGCCACCTCGCCGATGCGGGCGGCGACAAGGTGAAGTCGCTCGGCGGCGGGTTCGTTACGGGTGCGGGCGACTAGGCAGGTGTTCGGAGACGTCGACGTCGTGTAGCTCGACCATCGTGGTCGAGTCGCCTTCGGCGGTCACTCCGATCACGGCACCCGCGCCCGCGTCGCGCAGCTCGAGGCAGCCCCATACCCCCGCCGGACCAGGCACCATCGCCGTGATGGTGCCGGGCAGCTCGACGCTGCCGAGCAGGTCGCCGCTGCGCGCGTCGATGCGGCGCACGCTGCAGGGCGCGCCGCGCTCCTTGTGGACGTAAGGATCGACGTCCGGGGCCCAGACCACGCCGTCGAGCACCGTGCCGCCCGCGCCCGCCGGCGACACGCCGAGCTCACCGCGGGGGCTGACGCCGGCGGGGTCGACAACGAGCAGCAGCTCCTCGACGTTGTCCCGCGCGTCCCGGCGCCAGACGCGCACATACAGCGCGTCGCTGTCGATCAGGAGCTGGCGCGGGCTGCCCTGGATCTTGAGCTGGCCCTCCACCCGGCCGCTCGCGGGATCGATCCTCGCGAGCGTCGAGCCGGTGGGCACGTGCGTCCAGGTGAGCGCCCACACGGCGCCGTGGCCCACCGCGATGCTGTGCCGGCGCACCTCCGACTCGCCGACCGGCTCGAAGCCGCCGCCGTCGTCCTCCACGCGGGCGAGGCGGCCGTCGCCGGTGAGGGCCCAGACCCCCGCGTCGCCCACGGCAAGGCCCGCTGCGCTGAGGTCGATCCAGCGCTCCTCCTCCGCCTTCGGATCGAAGCGCGTGATGCCGTCGTTCCAGCGGATCCACACGGCGCCGCTGTCGCTGAGCAGGTCGTGGGCACCGCGGCCCGCAGGGTCGCCGTGCCCCACCCGCCGCGGCCCGCTGACCGCGCCGCTGCCCGGGTCGATCCGGGCGAGCAGCGGCAGGTGGCTCTCCACCACCCACACGCCCGTCGCGGCCGCCGCGATCAGTCGCGGGGTGAAGCGGTAGCCCGCCCAGTAGTCGGCATCGGGACGGCTGGTGGTCGCGCGCGACATCTATTTACTCGCGGTTGCGCTCCCAGAGCAGGCGCAGCCCCGTGAGCGTGAGGAGGTCATCGACCTCGTCGATCTCCTCGCAGAAGGGGGCGATCGAGGTGGCTAGGCCGCCGGTGGCGATCGTCGTGGCCTCGACGCCGAGCTCCTGACGCAGACGCGAAACGATGCCGTCCACCTGGCCGGCGAAACCGTAGATCACGCCGGACTGGATCGACGCCTGCGTGCTGCGCCCGATCAGCTCCTTGGGCTCCTCCAGCTCCACCCTCGGGAGCCTGGCGGCGCGCTCGGACAGCGCCTCCATCGAGATCTCCACGCCGGGCGAGATGATCGCGCCGAGCAGCTCTCCCTCGGCGGACACGACGTCGTAGGTGATGGCCGTGCCGAAGTCGACGACGATGCAGGCGGCGCCGACGTGGTCGTAGGCGGCGACGGCGTTCACGAGCCGGTCGGCGCCCACCTCGTGCGGGTTCTCGGTGCGGATCGGGATGCCGCTCTTCAGCCCCGGCCCGACGATCTTCCCGACGCCCCCGAGGTAGCGCTCGGACACGCCGTCGTACTCGTGCACCAGCTGCGGCACCACCGACGAGACGATCGCGCCGTCGATGTCCTTCAGCGCCAGCCCGCGCAGCTCGAGCAGCCCGACGAGGACGGTGGCGAGCTCGTCGGAGGTTGACTCGCGCACGGTCGCGAAACGCCAGTGCTCGACGAGCGTGCCGTCGTTGAACATCCCGATATGGGTCTGTGTGTTGCCTACGTCGACCGCGAGCAGCATCGCCCGCTGATTATCGCGGCCCTCAGGCGAGCGAGTCGATCCGCCGCACCGGCTGGTCCATCAGCGGCGGCAGCGCGTCAGCGAGCCGGGTGCCGTCAGGCAGCGCGAGCCGCGGGTCGAGCTCGAGCAGCGGCTCGACTACGAAGCGGCGCGAGCTCACCTCCGAGTGGGGCAGCGTGAGCCGCTCGGAGTTGTGCTCGAGGTCGCCGAGCAAGAGCAGGTCGATGTCGATCGCACGCGGCGAGTGGCGCGGGCCGCCGGGCTCGCGCCCGAGGGCGCGCTCCACGTCCTTGCAGACGTCGAGCAGCTGCTCCGGGCCGAGCTCGGTCTCGATCTCGACCGCGGCGTTGAGGAAGTCGGGCTGGTCGAGGATCTCGCCCTGCGGGGCGGTCTCGTAGACCGAGGAGAGCGCCGTGACCTTGACCCCGCGCTCGCGCAACGCGGCGACGGCGGCGCGCAGGTTCGCGAGCCTGTCCCCCACGTTCGATCCGAGCCCGAGGTAGCCCCTCAAGCGGCAGCCGCGGTGGAGGTGAGCAGCGTCTCCGCGCGGATTTCCTCGAGCACGTGGTCCGGCACCGCCATCAGTGCCTCGACCGCCTCGGGATCGAACTGCGTTCCGGAGCCACGCGCAATCTCCACGCGGGCGTCCTCGATGGAGGCGCCGAGACGGTAGGGACGGTCGGTCGTGATCGCGTCGAGCGTGTCCGCCACGGCGAAGATCCTCGCAGCAAGCGGAATGTCGCGCCCCTTGATCCGGTCCGGGTAGCCGTCGCCGTCCCAGCGCTCGTGGTGGCAGCGCACGATCCGCTGCGCGTTGCCCTCCAGGAAGTCGATGTGCGACACGATCTCGAAACCGGTCACCGGGTGCTGGCGCATCAGGCCGATCTCCTCACGGCTGAGCGCGCTCGGCTTGTGCAGGATCGCGTCGGGCACGGCCACCTTGCCGACGTCATGCAGCAGGAAGCCGAATTCGGTCTCCGGGTCGTCGGCCAGCTCGAAATCGACGAGCCTCGCGAGCTCGAGCCCGTAGGCGGCCACGCGCTCGGCGTGCTTGCCGGTGTAGGAGTCGCGCGCCTCGACCGCGTTCGTCAGCGCCCGCACGGCGGCGACGTAGGAGGTGCTGACCACCTCGGCCTGCCGCCGCTCGCTGCGGAGCGCCGTGCGGAGGCGCTCGATGTAGCGGCCGAACTCCTCTTCACGTTCGCGCATGGCGCGTTCGTGCCTGGCGAGTTCCGTGCGAAGGCGCACGACCTCATCGCCAAGCTGGTCATCCAGCTTTCCCAAGGCGTTCTTCCCCTGCCTAGAAATGGACCCCTCGGGGCGATGGTTCCAACCCGAACGACTGGCCAAACCGCAAATACCGCCAAACGGCGATTCTCGTGAAAGTTCAGCGGTTTTCGCGCCAAACTTCCACCGAAACTTCCTCCACTGGCAGGGGAATTGGAGGTTCCGGCTTGGTTGCGCGCACGGTTACCGACTCGGCTCCGTAGCGATCGATCATGCGGTCGGCGACCGCCGAGCAGAGGCGCTCGAGGGTCTTGTAGGAGCGTTCCTGTGCCGCCAGCGCGACCTGCTGGCAGACGTCCGCGTAGTCGACCGTGTCCTCGATCCGGTCGGTCAGCGTGGCGTCGCAGTCGGTGAGCTCGAAGGAGAGGTCGAAGATCAGGCGCTGGCCGACGTCGCGCTCGGCCTCGCCCACTCCGTGGTGCGTGTAGAGGGAGAGACCGACGATCTCGACGGTCACCAGTGGACCGCCCTCGTCCTCCTCCTCGTCCTCTTCGGGCTCTAGGTGCTCGGGGTCGTCCATGTGAGGGAGCCGACCGTAGCAGCGGCCACGTTGAGGGCGTCGGCTACCTCGGCCACGTCGTGCACGCGGAAGATGGTGGCGCCGCGCTCGAGCGCGAGCACGTTGGTGGCGATCGTGCCCGCGAGGCGCTCGGCCGGGTCGCGGCCGGTGAGCTTGCCGAGGAAGGACTTGCGCGACGTGCCGATCACGAGCGGCCGCCCGATCGCCACCAGCTCGTCGAGGCGGCGCAGCAGCTCGAGGTTGTGCTCGAGCGTCTTCCCGAAGCCGATGCCCGGGTCGAGCCACACCTTCTCCTCGGGGATGCCCTGGCTCACCGCGAACGCGAGCCGCTCTTCGAGGAAGGCCTTCACGTCTGCGACTACGTCGTCGTACTGCGGGTTGAGCTGCATCGTCCGTGGCTCCCCGAGCATGTGCATGAGGCAGGCGGTGGCGCCCGCGTCGGCCACGAGCTCGGCAAGCTGCGGGGCGTTGCGGAAGGCGGTGACGTCGTTGACGATCGTCGCGCCGGTATCGAGAGCGCGCCGCGCCACGGCGGGCTTCATGGTGTCGATCGAGAGTGTCGCGCCGGCGTCGGCAAGCCCCTCGAGGACGGGAACCACGCGCCAGAGCTCCTCGTCCTCCGAGACGGGGTCGGCGCCCGGCCGCGTGGACTCGCCTCCGATGTCGAGGATCTCGGCGCCCTCGCTGACGAGCCGCTTGCCGTGCGTGATCGCACTCTGCGGATCGAGGAAGGCGCCTCCATCGGAGAAGGAGTCGGGCGTGACGTTGATGACGCCCATGAGGTGGAAGGCGCTCATGAAGTGGAGGCTAGCTATCACCGCTTACAGCAGCAATAACGGCCGACCGCAGCCACGCGATCCATCTTTGCCACCGCATGGGTGGGAAAGGTGGATCGCGCGCAACGAGTGGGCGTCCGCCCTAGAGCGGCTTCGAGGGCGGGTCGTCGGCCCGCATCTCGGAAGCGAAGCCCGGGCGCGGCAGCGGTCGCGGGCCCTCGGCCGGCTTGCGCTTCGGCTCGGGCTCGGCGGGGGGCGGCTCCGTCGGGGGCGGTACCGGCTCCTCGGGGCCGAACACGTCCAGCTCCGCCTTGCCCTCGAGCAGCTGGATGAACTGCTCGCGCTCGATGGTCTCGCGGCGCATCAGGATGTCGGACGTGAGGTCCAGATCGTCCCTGTGCGCCGCCAGGATGTCGCGCGCCACCTGGTGGGCCTCCTCGACGATGCGGCGGATCTCAGCGTCGATCTCGCGCGCGACGTCGTCGGAGTAGTCGGGCTCGGCGCTGAATTCGCGGCCGAGGAAGGGCTGGCCGTGGTCGTGGCCGAACACGCGCGGGCCGAGCTTCTCGCTCATGCCGAAGCGCATCACCATCTGCTTGGCGGTGGCTGTGACCTTCTCGAGGTCGTTGGAGGCGCCGGTGGTGACCTCCCCGAAGACGATCTCCTCGGCGGCGCGGCCGCCCAGCGTCATCGCCATCGTGTCGTTGAGCTCCGCGCGCGTGGTGAGGAACTTGTCCTCGGTGGGCAGCGAGATCGTGTAGCCGAGCGCCTGTCCGCGCGAGATCACGGAAATCTTGTGGACGGGGTCGGTGTTGGCGAGGAAGTGGGCGACGAGCGCGTGACCCATCTCGTGGAACGCCGTGATCTTGCGCTCCTTCTCCGACATCACGCGGGTCTTCTTCTCCGGCCCCGCGATCACTCGCATGATGCCCTCTTCGAGCTGCTGGTGATCGATCTCGCGGAAGCCCTGGCGCGCGGAGAGCAGGGCCGCCTCGTTGACGAGGTTCGAGAGGTCGGCGCCCGTGAAGCCCGGGGTCTGCGCGGCGAGGTTGTCGAGGTTGATGGTCTTGGCGAGCGGCTTACCGCGCGTGTGGACCTCGAGGATCTTGACGCGGCCCTTGCGGTCCGGCCGGTCGACCACGATCTGGCGGTCGAAGCGGCCGGGACGCAGCAGCGCCGGGTCGAGGATGTCCGGGCGGTTGGTGGCCGCGATGAGGATGATGTTGTCCTTCATCTCGAAGCCGTCCATCTCGACGAGCAGCTGGTTGAGCGTCTGCTCGCGCTCGTCGTGACCGCCGCCGAGGCCCGCGCCACGGTGACGGCCGACGGCGTCGATCTCGTCCATGAAGATGATGCAGGGCGAGTTCTGCTTGGCCTGCTCGAACAGGTCGCGCACGCGCGAGGCGCCGACGCCGACGAACATCTCGACGAAGTCAGAGCCCGAGATCGAGAAGAACGGAACGCCCGCCTCGCCGGCGACCGCGCGCGCGAGCAGCGTCTTGCCCGTGCCCGGCGGCCCGTACAGCAGCACTCCCTTGGGGATGCGCGCACCGAGCGCCTGAAATTTCTTCGGGTTTTCCAGGAACTCCTTGATCTCATGGAGTTCCTCAACGGCTTCGTCGACCCCCGCGACGTCACGGAAAGTGATCTTCGGCGAGTCCACCGACATGCGCTTTGCGCGCGATTTGCCGAACGACATCACCTTCGATCCGCCGCCCTGCATCTGGTTGATGATGAACAGCCAGAACAGCAGGAAGATCACGAACGGTAAGACGTAGGTGAGCACCGAGAGCCAGCCCGATCCCCCCTTGCCCTTC
>DASXNY010000159.1:0-6550 GCA_036494715.1 Thermoleophilaceae bacterium | reverse complement strand
CTGAGCCTCCACAACATGGGGTGACCTCCTATAAGGAAAGTCTTTGGGGTCGTTCGGTATCGGCGCGGGTGGCGGCGAGGCTTAGAAATGACCCAGAAAACGGACGAGGCGGGCCCGAAGGCCCGCCCCGTCACAGCCTGCCTGCTGGGTGTGTCGCTTACCAGCTCAGGTTGGTGCAGCCGCCGCTGTTGCCGCCGGAACCGACGGTGCAGGAGCGGGCGGTCGTGCCGTCGGCCTGCTTCGTGATGAGGAAGTCGTTGCCCGACTTCGAGTGAGCGGTCACGGTGTAGCCGGTGGCGGTGGCCGATACCTCGACCTTGCCGCTGCCGTTACCCGTGCCGATGTTGAGACCGGTGGCCGTGCCGAGGCAGCTGCTGCCCGGGCCGGTGCCGGCGTAGGTGTTGCTGTCCGTGTAGCAGGACTCCATCTGGCTGACCATGTTGCGAGCGTCGGACTTGGCCGAGCTGTCCTGCGCCTTGGTGCGCTGGCCGAGGAAGTTCGGCAGAGCGATCGCGGCCAGGATGCCGATGATCAGAATGACGACGAGGAGCTCGATCAGCGTGAAGCCGGACTCGTCGGACTGAATACGCGCGTGAAGCTTACGCAGCATTCGTGGGACCTCCTCCGTGAGGATTCGATTGGGTCTTGGCGTCAGACCTCACGGCGGCAATTCCGTTCCCCACCGTGGTACTGACTCATCGCCGTTATCGCCACGAAATACTGGGGGCTTGAGTGAGTATGTCCTTAAGCTGACGGGGCGGGCCTGAGGCCCGCCCCGTCGCATTTCGCTGCGTCTTGGTTACTGCTTACCAGCTGTTGCTGGTGCAGCCGCCGCTGTTGCCGCCGGAACCGACGGTGCAGGAGCGACTGGTCGTGCCGTCAGCGGCCTTCGTGATCGTGAAGTCGTTGCCCGACTTCGAGTGCGCGACGACCTGGTAGCTGCTGGCCGTGACGCTCTTCGCCTCGACCGTACCGGCGGTGCTACCGAGGTTCATGCCGGTGGACGTGCCAAGGCAGCTGCTGCCGTTGCCGGTACCGACGTAGGTGTTGGAGTCGGTGTAGCAGGACTCGAGCTGAGACACGAGGTTACGGGCGTCAGACTTCGCCGAGCTGTCCTGAGCCTTGGTGCGCTGACCGAGGAAGTTCGGCAGAGCGATCGCAGCGAGGATGCCGATGATCAGAATGACGACGAGGAGCTCGATCAAGGTGAAACCGGACTCCTCAGACTGGATACGCGCGCGGAGCTTCCGCAGCATGGGGTGTGACCTCCTGATGGGGAACTGGGCCTATGGATCCGCTTATCGACCGTCCGAAACCTGACCTTGAGAAGCGCCCCAAAAAGTGGACAGGACGGGCCGCAGTGGCCCGCCCGGTCTACCTCGCTTGTTTAAGCGCGCTGCCAGCTACCAGCTGATGTTGGTGCCGTTGCAGCTGCCGCCGCTGCCGGAGCAGGTGCGGGTGATGCTGCCGCTGGCGTCCTTCGTGATCGTGAAGGTGTTGCCCGACTTCGAGTAGCCGACGACGGCGTAGCCGGTGCCGCCGCCGCTGATGGTGACGTTCACCTGACCGCCGGCGGTGCCGGTGGTCATGCCGGTGGCGCTGCCCGGGCAGCCGCTGTAGCTGTTGTTGTCCGTGTAGCAGGACTCCATCTGGCTGACCATGTTGCGAGCGTCGGACTTGGCCGAGCTGTCCTGAGCCTTGGTGCGCTGACCGAGGAAGTTCGGCAGAGCGATCGCGGCCAGGATGCCGATGATCAGAATGACCACCAGGAGCTCGATCAGAGTGAAGCCCGACTCGTCGGACTGAATACGCGCGCGGAGCTTCCGCAGCATTGCATGCCCTCCTTAAGAGGCTTTGGGTCGTTCGCCAGCCCACGGCGAACGCCGCGGAATCTGGGCTCAGCCCGGCTAATCGGCCGCCTGAGAAGGTTCTTAAGTCAGGCGTCTGACTAGGATCCGCCGCCTGTGACCAGGCTCCCCTACGCCGACCCCGAGCGCCTCCCCCAGCCGGCGCGTGAGGCACTCGAGGCGATGCCGCCGCTCGGCATCTTCCGGCTGATGGCCAACGCCGAGACCGCGCTGCGGCCGTGGCTGCGCTGGGGCGGCGTGCTGCTGAGCGACCTCGAGCTCGACCCGCTGGTGCGCGAGCTGGCGATCCTGCGCGTCGCGCGGCTCACGCCCGGCGCGGACTACGAGTGGGTGCAGCACGAGCCGATCGCGCGCTCCGCGGGCGCGAGCGACGAGCAGGTGGCGGCGCTCGAGCGCGGCGACATCGAGGCCGGCTGCTTCGCCGACGTTCAGCGGGTGGCGCTGCGCTTCACGACCGAGTTCGTCGTCGACGCACGCGCCTCGGCCGAAACGCTCGAGGCGGCTAAGGCGCTTCTGTCGGCGCGCGAGCTGATCGAACTGATGATGGTGATCGGGCAGTACCTGATGCTCGCGCGCGTGATGGCCACCACCGAGCTGGATCTCGACGAGCCGCTCGACCCGCGCGGCTAGCGAGCTCCCACGGGCGCTCGGTCACGATCAGCGCGAGCGCCACGGGTACCGTCGCGGGCAGCAGGTCGACCGCGAAGAAGAGCAGGTCGAACAGCAGCGCGATCAGGAGCGTGAGCCGCGCGGCCGCGCCCTGCCGCCTGCCCTCGGCGGCCAGCACGGCGCCGAACACGGCGGCGATGAAGATGTCACCGAAGCCCATCACCGCCGAGCCGAACAGCTCGCGCTGGAGCTGCGGGAGGCCGAGGCCGGGAGCCGCGGCGTTGAGGACGTTGTTGGGCGCCTGGAGCTGCTGGGCGATGACCAGGATCGTGTCGCCGATCGCCATCAGCACGATGCCGACCTTGAGCCAGGAGAGCGGCGCCACCTGGGCGAGCAGCACACCGAGCGTGACGCACGCGAGCACCGACAGCGCGATTCCGCAGGCCTCGCCGGCGAGCCCGTGGCGGTCGGCCCAGGCGAGCGCGAACAACGGCAGCACGGCGAGCGCGCGCAGCGGGCGGCCGCCGCGGGCGAAGCCGCCGAGCGCGACGGCGGCGAGCGGCGGTACGGCGATCAGCGCGAGGTAGGTGAGCGCGTTCGCGCTCTGCGAGGCCGCCTGGATGCCGAAGATCACGACGACGATCGAGCCGAGCGGCAGTAGCGCCCACCAGCCGCTGCTCAGGCGCGCGAGGATGCGGATGCGGGGCGCCCGTGGGAGCGCGACCGTGCCGGCCTGTGTGGCCACCAGCGCGACATCGGAAATCCAGAACGGCAATGTCACATTGCCGAGCTTAGGCGCGGACCTGAAAGCTCTCTAAGCCGCGGCGGCCGCGGCCGCCGCCTCGACCGCGTCGCCGTCGTAGCCCGCGAACTCCGGGAACGCGACCACGATCAGCGCGACGCCGGCCAGGCAGGCGATCCCGCCGGACGTGACAGACACGCGCGTCGACGTGAGCGAGGCCACCGTGCCCGACTCGACGTCGCCGAGCCGCGGCCCGCCCGCCACCACGAGGCTGAACACCGAGGACATGCGGCCGCGCATGTGGTCCGGCGTGAGCGACTGCGAGATCGTGCTGCGGCACACGGCGCTGACGCTGTCCGCCGCCCCGGCAATGGCCAGCAGGAGCGCCGCCAGCGCGAGCGAGGGCATCAGGCCCGCGGCTGCTATCGCCGCGCCCCACACGGTCACCGCGCCGATCACGATCCGCCCCAGGTAGCGCGCGTGGCTCAGCCAGCCGGTGGTGAGCGCGGCGATCGTCGCCCCCGCCGATACCGCCGCGTAGAGCGCACCCGTGCCCGCCGCCCCCGCGTGGTAGAGCGTCACTGACATCACCGCGAACAGCGCGCGCGGCATGCCGAAGGTCATCGCCAGGAGGTCGATCGCGAAGCTGCCGATCAACGCCTGCTGGCCCTTCACGAAGCGCAGCCCGTCGGCGATCGAGCGGAGCACCGGGTCGTGGTGCGCGCCGTGGGGCGGCTGCGGGCTCATCGCGGCGGCGGCGAGCGCCATGCCGAGACAGCTCGCGGCGTCGACGGTGTACGCCGCCTGCACGTCGAACGCGGCGATCAGCAGACCGCCGACGCCTGGGCCGACCACCATCGTCAGCTGCATCAGCCCGAACATGTTCGAGATGGCCGGGCGCATGTACTCGCGGCGCACGACGTTCGGCACGATCGCCGCACGCGCCACGCGCTCGAGCTGTCCCGCGCCCGCCAGCGCGCCCGCGAGCACGTAGAGGATCCCGATCCCCGGCGTCCCGAGGAACGAGACGGCGGCGAGCGCGCCCGCCACCGCCACGAGCAGCAGCTGGTAGATGAGCAGCAGGCGGCGGCGGTCGTAGCGGTCGGCCAGCGCCCCGCCGAACAGCGAGGCCGCGACCAGCGGCCCGAGCTCGACCAGGCCGAGGAGTCCGACGAGCACGGGCTCGTGGGTGGTCACGTACACCTGGTAGGGCAACGCGACGAGTGAGGCCTGAGTGCCGAGGCCGGTGATGAGCGCGCCGAGCGTGAGCAGGCGGTAGTCGCGCGAGTCCCTGAAGGGGCGCACGTCGGGCGACAGCGAGGTGAGGAGGCGCCTCAGCACGGGTAGGCCATTCTGCCGATTGGGGTTGCGCCACCTGTGTGACGGTGAGAAGGTGCGTCCGAATGCGTGCCCTGGCCCTCGTAGCGATCGCCCTGGCTGTGCCCGCGAGCGCGGCGGGCGCCTCGTTCGGCCTGCACGTGACCCCGCACACGATCGCAGCCGGCAAGATCGTGCACGTGTCGGGCAACGTCGGCAACGGCTGTGGACACAGCGGCAAGGTCACCGTGATCTCGAACGCGTTCCACGCGGGCCAGGACTTTGCCGGCGTCAACGCGATCTTCCCGCGCATCCACGCGGACGGGAGCTTCGCCGCCAAGACGCGCATCCCGAGCTCCCGCGCGCCCGGCGCCTACCACGTCGGCGCCCGCTGCGGGGGTGGCAGCTTCGGGAACGTGACGCTCCACGTCACCTGATACATCGATGTAACATGCGTGATACGGTTTCGTACCGTGAACCGCATCCACAACCTGTACTGCTCGTCGGATCGCTGGGCCGGCCAGGCCGAGTCGAAGCTCATCCCCTGGGGGCTCAACGGAATCGAGCTCGGTGACGAGCGGCTCGAGATCGGCCCGGGCTTCGGGGCCACGAGCCGGGTGCTCGCCCGCCAGCCGGGCAACCTCACCATCCTCGAGCTCGAGCAGGACTACTGCGAGCATCTGCGGCGCGAGCTCGGCGAGCACGCCGAGGTGGTGCAGGGCGACGCCACGCACATGCCGTTCGAGGACGGCCGCTTCTCGGGCGTCGCGTGCTTCACGATGCTCCACCACATCCCCTCGCCAGCGCTGCAGGACCAGCTGTTCGGCGAGGTGCTGCGCGTGCTGCGGCCGGGCGGTGTGTTCGCCGGCACCGACAGCACCGGGCGCGGCCTCCTCTTCAAGCTCTTCCACATCGGCGACACGCTGGTGCTCGTGGACCCGGACGGGCTGCCCGGGCGCCTGAGCGCGGCCGGCTTCGAGCAGGTCCGCGTGAGCACGAGCGAGCAGTCGCTGCGCTTCAGCGGGCACAAGCCGTGATGACCGCCGCGGTGCCCGACGCGATCGTGGAGGGCGCGCGGCGAGCGCTGGAGCTCCACGGCGCGGGCGGGGTCACGCTCGAGCGGATCGCGGCCGAGGCGGGCGTCTCGCGCATGACGCTCCACCGCCGCGGCGTGTCGAAGGAGGACATCCTGCGCGCGCTCGCCGTGCGGCTCGAGGCCGAATACCGCGACGCGATGTGGCAGGCGCTCGTGGCCGAGGGCAGCGCACGCGACCGGCTCCGGAGCGCGCTCGAGCTCGAATGCCACGTGGCCGAGTCCAACCTCGACGTGCTCGATGCGCTGTCCGCCGGCGCGCGCGACGAGATCTTCCACGAGCGCGGCGGGCGCGGCCTCACGCGCCCCGTGTTCGTCGAGCCGCTGCACAAGCTGCTGCGCGAGGGCGCGGCGGACGGCTCGCTCGCGCCCGTGGAGGTCGACGAGACCGCCACCGTGCTCTTCAACCTCGTCGGCCATACCTACCGGCACCTGCGCGCCGGCCACGGCTGGAGCGCCACTCGGGCGCGCTCGGCGGTGGTGCGGCTGGCGCTGGAGGGCGTGGCCGCCCGCTAGGCACGGTCTGGCCGTCGCTTACCGGGCTGAGTATTCGCGACGGTGCTTGACCGCACGCGTCTACGGCAGCGACAAAGCCGGCGGCGGAGCGCCAGGTCCGGCATGCGCGTAGAAAATGGGCCGACCCGGCCCCTCTCGCTGCTGCTGTAGACACCCCGGCCCGGGCGCGCCAATAGGGACAGCAAATCACCGGTTGGCGACCTCGGGGGGTTAGCCCTTCGGGCTCCACGCGCCGAGCCGCGCGATCGCGTCATCGAGCACGTCGCGCTTCTTGCAGAAGGCGAAGCGGATGAGCGGTCGCACCCGGTCCGCGGGCTCGGCCGTGAACGCGGATAGCGGGATGGCCACGACGCCGGCCTCGTGCGGCAGCCGCTCGCAGAGCGCCACGGCGTCGTCGAAGCCGAG
>DASXNY010000158.1:0-14474 GCA_036494715.1 Thermoleophilaceae bacterium | reverse complement strand
CCGGCAGCTTGGCGAGGTAGCGCCCGTTCTCGCGCTCGAGCGCTCCGATCGTGGTCTCCCACTCGGTGGTCTCATAGCCCACGAAACGGCTGTGGAAGCCTGCCGAGCGCGCGAACTCCAGCACCCGCTCGTGCCCCACGTCGGCGCCCTTGCGGCCGCTCGCCCGCGCCACCTGGCGCGCCTCCTCCATCAGCTCCGCGAAGCCGTCGTCGTCCACCGACAGGCCCTGCTCCGCGAGCAGCTCCTTCGTCAGTTCGTACGGGAAGCCATAGGTGTCGTGCAGACGGAACGCGTCCTCGGCGTCAACCCACGAGGTCTCGGCCTCCTTCGCGCGCACGGCGATCTCGGCCAGGAGCCGCTCGCCCTGCTCGAGCGTGCGGCCGAAACTCTCCTCCTCCGAGCTCGCCCACTTGAGGATCGTGTCGCGCTGGCGGCCGAGCTCGGGATAGGCGTGGCCCATCACGGCGATCACCGCGTCGCAAAGCTGGCCGAGGAAGCGCTGCTCGATGCCCAGCTTGCGGCCCTGCTGGATCGCGCGGCGCATTACTCGGCGCAGCACGTAGCCACGCTCCTCGTTTGACGGCACCACGCCGTCAGCGAGCAGGAAAGTCATCCCGCGGCCGTGGTCGGCGAGGATGCGCAGCGCGCGCGTCACGTCGGGGCTCTCCCCCATCTTGTGCCCAGAGAGCGACTCGCCGAGCTGCACCAACGGCAGGAACTCGTCGGTCTCGAACACGGACGGCACGTCCTGCTGGATCGCGGCCATGCGCTCGAGGCCGAGGCCCGTGTCGATGTTCTGCTTGGGCAGCTCCGTGACCGAGCCGTCCTCGTGGAGAAACAGCTGCATGAACACCAGGTTCCAGTACTCGAGGAAGCGCTCGGTGTCGTCGCCCGGCCTGTCCTCCTCGCGGCCGAAGTCGAGGCCACGGTCGAGGTAGAGCTCCGAGGAGGGACCGCAGGGGCCGGTCGGTCCCGCCTGCCAGAAGTTGTCGTCGCGGCCGAGCAGCACGATGCGCTCGTCCGGCACGCCGATGGCGTGCCAGCACTCGATCGCTTCGTCGTCGGGACCGATGCCGAGCTCCTCGTCGCCGCCGAACACCGTTACCCAGACCTGCTCGGGGTCGAAGCCGAAGCCGGTCGTCGACAGCTCCCACGCCGCCTCGACCGCGCCCTGCTTGAAGTAGTCGCCGAACGAGAAGTTGCCCAGCATCTGGAAGAACGTGAGGTGCCGCGCCGTGAGCCCGACGTTCTCGATGTCGGTCGTGCGGAACACCTTTTGGCAGGAGGTGAGCCGCAGGCTCGGGGGGTCCTCGTCGCCGCGGAAGTAGGGCTGGAACGGCTGCATACCCGCTGTGGTGAGCAGCACGGACGGGTCATAGGTCGACGGCACGAGCGACGCGGAGGGCACGCGCAGGTGGCCGCGGCCCTCGAAATAGGACAGGAATGCCTCCCGGATCTCGGCCGCCTTCACGGCTAGGAGTCTAGATATCGGGCGCCGACATGCAGCCGGAGTGCGCGTAGTCAACTCTGCACGGAACCTGCACACGGGCTGCAGCTTCTGCACAGGGATGTCGTGCAATCTCTGTCCCCGATTTACGCGCGTACGCGTGAGCACCGACAACTCGTAGGTAATGAAGGGCGTCGACCGACTCGTCGGCGATGCTAGGGATCGTCACCCCCGTCGCATGGACTCGCGCGAACGGAGCGTGGTGTGGGCCCTGAGCATCGCCTACACCGGGGCCGCTAGCGCGGTCGCGTTCGCCGTGCCGTGGAACCGGCACCCGAGCGTGTGGGTGCTGGCGGGGCTCGTGCTGCTGTTCGCGGCCGTATCCGCCTTCCCCTTCGAGGTCGCGAGCGTCACCCAGGTCCCCATCCCGCTGGCGCTCGTGCCGATGCTCTTTCTGGCCCCGCTGCCGCTGGTGCCGCTGCTCGTTCCGCTCGGCTACTTCCTTGCGACGCTGCCGGGGTTCATCAACCGCACCACGCACTGGGACCGCTGGATCTACGCCGTCTGCGACTCCTGGATGGCTCTCGGCCCGGTACTCGTGATCGGTTACCTGGCTCCTGGCGCACCCAGCCTTTCGCACTCGTGGGTCTATGCGCTCGCGTTTATCGGACAGCTCGGCTTCGACCAGCTCACTACCTCGATCCGCGAGTACGCCGCACGCGGCGTTTCCTTCAGCGACACGATGAAGATCCTGCCCGCGTACCGGATCGACGCCGCCCTTTGGCCCGTGTCCGTGATGTGCGCGATCGCCGCGTATCACTACCCGGTCGCTCTCCTCGCCGTCCTGCCGCTGCTCTGGATGCTGCGCGAGTTCTCCCGCGAGCGCCGTGAGCGATACGACGCCGCGCTCGAGCTGAACCGGGCCTACCGCGGCACCGTGATGCTTCTCTCGGACGTCGTCGAGGCCGACGACAACTACACCGCCGACCACTGCCGCGGCGTGGTCGAGCTCGTCAACGCGGTCGCCGACGAGCTCGAGATCGACTCCGACGCCCGCCAGGAGCTCGAGTTCGCGGCACTGCTCCACGACGTCGGCAAGATCGTGATCCCCAACGAGATCATCAACAAGCCAGGGGCCCTCGACGATGACGAGTTCGAGCTGATGAAGACCCACACGATCGAGGGCCAGGTGCTACTCGACCGCGTGGGCGGCGTGTTGGGCCGCGTCGGCGAGATCGTCCGCTCGTGCCACGAGCGCTGGGACGGCACCGGCTACCCGGACGGCCTCGCCGGCTACGAGATCCCGCTCGCCGCGCGCATTGTGTTCGCCTGCGACGCCTACAGCGCGATGACCACCGATCGTCCCTACCGCGCTGCCATGAGCAAGGAGACGGCGCTCGAGGAGCTGTGGGCCAACGCCGGCTCCCAGTTCGACCCGCGCGTCGTCAGCGCTCTTTCCCACGTGATCCGTGAGGGCTTCAGCCTCGGCCTGTCGCCCGCCCAGGAAGTGCGTGCCCTGCTCGCCAAGGGCGCTGTCGCTAATGGGCAGCGGGCATCCCTGCCGCTGCCGTTCCCGGCCCAACAGGATCCTGGGGCGGCGACTGCTCGGCCGGGAGCTTGATCGCGGCGAACACCTGCCGCGCCACCAGCCACACCAAGCCCGCCCCGACGCCCCCGATCAGGAACAGTGTCCGCGGCGAGGCCAGAGCCAGCAGCGCGCCGCCGATGAGGAACGAGGCGGCGAAGGCGAAGCCGTCGAGTGACGTCTGAGCCCCGAAGGCTCGCCCGTGCAGCTCGCTACCCACGGTTCGCAGGATGATGAGCCGCGCGGAGACCATCACGATCCCGTTGCCGAAGCCGAGCGCCAGCATCGGCACCAGCGCGCTCGCCAAGGTGGGCGCCGCAGCGGTTCCGGCGAAGCCGACCGCCACCAGCACGATGCCGGCCAGAAAGCGCCGCGGCAGCGTGTTCGTCTCGCCCGTTCGGGCTCCGGTGAGCGATCCGAGTGCAATGCCCAAGCTCGCCGTGGCGACGAACAGCGAGTAGCCCACGGGTCCCGCGCCGAGGTGCCGTGCGAGCAGCAGCTCCGCGACATTCGCCATGCCGGCGAACAAGGTGATCGCGCTGGTGGCGGCGATCACCGTGGCCGCCGCCGGGATGTGCGCCGTGGCCGTCAGCCCCTCGCGGGTCGCCCGCAGGAGTGACTGCGCGCGCGACGCGCCGGCACTCACTCGATCCCTGAAGCGGAAGGACAGGCTGGCCACCACCAGGCTCGAGATGGCGAACGTGGCCGCGTTCGCATAGAGCAGGACGGTGGGTCCCCCGAACAGGAGGACGAGCGCGGCGACCCCCGGTCCGAGCGTGTAGCCCAACTCCGTGAGCGCCCCGTACAGCGCCGTGGCGGGTCCCAGCCGCTCGCGGCTGA
This sequence comes from Thermoleophilaceae bacterium, assembly GCA_036494715.1. Classification (GTDB taxonomy): domain Bacteria; phylum Actinomycetota; class Thermoleophilia; order Solirubrobacterales; family Thermoleophilaceae; genus JAICJR01. The sequence continues at coordinate 10,602 of DASXNY010000158.1, read as the reverse complement.
CGATCTCTTGAAGGCCCGAGAGCATCGCGGGCTTGTAGAGGGCTGTTCCGACTCCGGCCGCCAGCGCGAGGAGCACCGTCAGCGGAAAGCTCGTGGTGAGCGCCAACCCGAGGAAGGCGAGCGCACGGAGCGCGTCGGCTATGACTGCGCAAGCCTGACGTGACCAGCGGTCCGCCATCGCCCCGAAGAGCGGGGACAGCAACATCGGCGGCACGAAATCGGCGAGCAGCACCAGCGACAGCGCCCACGGCGAATGGAAGCGCGAGTAAGCGACGAGCAGCAGTGCCACATAGGCCGCCCCCGTCCCCAGCGAAGACTGCCCATAGGCGAGAAAGAACCAGCGTGCGTCCTTGTCGCGCCGTAACAGCTGAACGATCGAACGCATCTGGCCACCGTAGCCTAGAAATCGGCTCCCGACACGAAAAAGACCGCCCTGAGAGCGGTCCTTTCCGAAACTTCACTTACGACTGTTCAACCAACGCCTCGCCAAGCCATATGGAGGGCTCCTTCGGTCAGACTGGGGTACCCGAGCACTGCTGCGCAAGTTCAAGGCGCCGAACCTGTGCACCCGCACTGTTACACGGGATGACGAGGGTGTCAAGACACGGGTTTGAGCGCAATAACCCGTGCAAATCCTGCACATACCTCATATGGAGTAGGCCCTCGTCGGGCCGGCGCGCGGCTGGTCAGGCGTGCTCTGGGGTGCCGAGCCGCTCGGCGGCCTCGGCATCCGTGAGCGGGAAGTGGCAGGCGGCCAGTCCACCGCCGCCCTTCACCTCGAGGAACGGCTCCTCCTGCCTGCAGAGGTCCTGCACCTTGGGGCAGCGCGGGTTGAAGCGGCAAGCCGGCGGCGGGTTGGTCGGGCTCGGCACGTCGCCGCCCGGGATCTGCCGCTTCCTGGCCGCCGCCAGCACCGGGTCCGGCACCGGCACCGCCGACATCAGCGCCCCCGTGTACGGATGGCGCGGCTGCGAGTAGAGCGTGTCGCTGTCGGAGAGCTCGACCACCTTGCCCAGGTACATCACCGCCACGCGGTCGCACATGTGACGCACGACCGACAGGTCGTGGGCGATCAGCACGAGCGTGATGCCGAGCTCACGCTGGAGGTCGCGCAGCAGGTTGAGGATCTGGGCCTGGATCGAGACGTCGAGAGCCGACACCGGCTCGTCGGCGATGATCAGCTTGGGCCTGAGCGCGAGGGCGCGCGCGACGCCGATGCGCTGGCGCTGGCCGCCCGAGAACTCGTGCGGGTAGCGGTTGAAGTGTTCGGGGTTGAGCCCCACCTGCTCCATCAGCTCCTGGACCGCGCGCTTACGCTCGCCCTTGCCCTCCTTGAGGTTGTGGATCTTGTAGGGCTCCGCGATGATCGAGCCGACGGTCTTGCGCGGGTTCAGCGACGAGTACGGGTCCTGGAAGATCATCTGCATCTCCTTGCGGAGAGGCTTCACCTGGGCGAACGACATGCCCCCGACCTCGCGGCCATCGAAGGTGATCGTGCCGCTGGTGGGCTGGAGCAGGCGCGTGATGAGCCGCGCGGTTGTGCTCTTGCCGCAGCCGGTCTCCCCCACGATCCCGAGCGTTTCGCCGCGCATCACGTCGAAGGAGACGCCGTCCACTGCGTGCACCGCGGCGACCTGCTTCTGGAAGATGATCCCCTGCGTGATCGGGAAGTGCTTGACGAGGTCGCGTACCTCGACGAGCGGCTCGCTCATGCGCTCCGCTCCAGGATCTCGGCGCGTGCCTCCTCCGGCTGCTTGCCCGCCGCCAGCTCACGCCAGAGGCGCTTGCGCGTATCCGGGTCGAGCAGGCAGGCCACCTTGTGGCTCGGATCCTCGGGCAGCGGCTCGAGCCCCGGATCCACCTCGCGGTGGCGCGGGCGCACGTAGGGGCAGCGCGGGTGGAAGTTGCAGCCCGTGGGCAGGCTGATGAGGCTCGGCGGCCGGCCCGCGATCGGTACGAGCGGCTCGTCGCGCGGGCGGTCGAGGCGCGGTATCGACTGCAAGAGGCCCCACGTGTAGGGGTGCTCCGGCGCCGCGAAGATCTCGTTCTTGTTCGCGTACTCGACGACACGCCCGGCGTACATGACCACGATCGAGTCCGTGACCTCTGCCACGACGCCGAGGTCGTGGGTGATGAGCACCACCGCCGTGTTGAGCTCCGACTGGAGGCGCGCGATCAGGTCGAGGATCTGAGCCTGCACCGTCACGTCGAGCGCGGTGGTGGGCTCGTCGGCGATCAAGAGGCGCGGCTCGTTGATGAGCGCCATCGCGATCATCACGCGCTGGCGCATGCCGCCGGAGAACTCGTGCGGATAGTTGTCGAAGCGCCCGCGCGGATCCGGAATGCCGACCAGGCCGAGGAATTCGATGGCCCGTTCCTTCGCTTGGGCCTTGGACAGCGGCTGATGGATGCGGATGGCCTCCACGAGCTGCCTGCCCACCTTGTAGAAGGGGTGGAGCGAGGACAGCGGATCCTGGAAGATCATCGCCATGTCGTTGCCGCGGATCGCACGCATCTCCTCGTCCGTGGCATGCAGCAGGTTGTTGCCCTCGAAGAGGACCTCGCCCGCGATATCGGCCTGCTGGAAGCGGGTGAGGCCCATCGCCGTGAGCGCTGTGACGCTCTTGCCGGAGCCGGACTCGCCCACCACTCCGAGCACCTGCCCACTGTCGACCGTGTAGCTGACGCCGTCGACGGCGCGGACGATGCCGTCCTCGGTGGTGAAACGCACCTCGAGGTCGCGGATCTCGAGCAGCGGGGTCACGTGTACCTCACACGCGGATCGAGGAAGGCGTACGCGATATCGACGACGAGGTTCGCCACGACGATGAAGAGTGCGCCGAACAGCACGGTGCCCTGGATGATTGGGAGGTCGGCGTTCTGGATGCCCTCGTATGCGAGCCGGCCGATGCCGGGAATGTTGAACACGGTCTCAGTGAGGATGGCACCGCCGAGCAGGATGCCGATGTCGAGGCCGAGCACGGTCACGATCGGCGTGATGGCCGAGCGCATGGCGTGGCGGCCGATCACCCTGCGCTCAGGCAGCCCCTTCGCGCGGGCCGTGCGGATGTAGTCCTCCCCCATCACGTCGATGAGGTTTGCCCTTAACAGGCGCGCATAGAAGGCGGCGAAGCTCGCGGCGAGCACCAGCCAGGGGAGGATGAGGGAGCCGAACCAGCGCCCCGGGTCCGCGGTCAGCCCGGTGTAGGTCCCGGAGCCGTCGAAGATGTGAATGACGCCGATGTCGTTGGCGAAGAGGTAGAGCGCGACGAGCCCGAGCCAGTAGACCGGCGCGGAGATCGCCAGCAGCGCGCCACCCATGCTCACGCGGTCGGCGACCGAACGGCGGCGGATCGCGGAGATCACGCCGACGGGGATTCCCAGCAGGAGCCACACCACCACGGACCCAAAGGTCAGCGAGATCGTGGCCGGCAGGCGGCTCAAGATCTCCTTCTTGACCGGCTGCGAGTCCTGGAAGCTGTAGCCGAAGTCGAAGTGAAGGACGATGCCCTTCATGTACTTGTAGTACTGGACGTAGACCGGCTTATCGAGCCCGAGCGTGTGCCGGATCTGCTCGATCAGGTGCGGATCGGGGGACTTGCCGGCGCGCAGCACGGCGGGGTCCGCGGAGGGCAGCTCGTAGAAGATCACGAAGGTCACCGCGCTCACGACGAAGAGGAGCAGGATGACCCAGAGGGTGCGGCGGATTATGTAGCGACCCATGGTGGTTGATTTGCTAGGGGGCCCCGCCTGGTTGTGGCGGAGCCCCCACGCAAGTCAGGTGATTTAGGCAGTCACCGTACCTCTAATTGGGTGAACTGAACGACAGGTCCCAGTCGTCGTTCCACGTGTCGAGGACCGCCTTGACCGTGGAACCCTTGACGAGCGGGTTGTCCGCCCAGATCTCGGGAATGGCCGGGGCCGTGGAGGTGATCATCTTGTCCACGTTCGCCCACGCCTGGATGTGAGCCTGCGGATCCGTGACGGCCGACGCCTTGTCCATCGCGGCGTTGATCTTCGGATCGTTCAGGACCGACCAGTTCGAGTTGTTCACCGGGATGATCGCCTTGCCGTTGAACGGCACGTACAGGTACGAGTAGGAGTCCGAGAAGTCCGGAATCCAGCCTGCCGTCGGGCAGACGTTCACCTTTGCCTTCACGTAGCCGCAGAACTTCGAGTACATCGTCTGCTGCGGCACCGCCTTGATCGTCGTCTTGAAGCCGAGCGAATTGAGGCCCTGCTGGACGATCTGCATCTCCTTGGGGCCCGGATCGGAGTTCGAGCCGACGATCAGCACGTTCGCCTTGCCGGTGTACTTGCCGCTCGGATAGCCCGCGGCCTTCATGTACTTCGTGGCCACGGTCATGTCGCCGTTCGGGTTCTTCAGGAAGTCGAACCCGAAGCCGTTGTTGCCCCCTGCCGCATCGAACGCCGCATCTGTCGGTCCGAGGAAGTGGGTGGCCACTTGGCCGACCAGCTTCCCGCCGCGCACCTTCAGGTACGCCGCGCGATCGGCGGCGGCGACGACTGCACGCCTCAGGTTGACGTTGTTGAACGGCGGCGTCTGCGTGTTGAGCGCCGCGTAGTAGTCACCCAGCGGAGCGACTGAGAGCTGCGAACGCTTGCTCTCATACGCCGTCTTCAGCACCGGCGCGGGCGGCCCGTCCATCATCAGCAGGTCCGGGCTGGCGAGCGTCTGGCGCGCGGCGACGGTCACGTCGCTGCCGGCCTTCCACACGATCTTGTCCGCGTAGGCGGGGCGGAAGTCGGTCGACGCGCTCCAGTTCGGATTGCGCACCAGCGTGACGCTGCGGCCCGCGTTGTAGCTCTGGATCATGTACGGGCCATCGAAGGCCTGCTTCGTCGGGTCGCTGTCGTAGACCGTCGGGTTCTTCTTGTCCATCGGGCCCGCAACCTCCTTCGGCACGGCCGCGCTGCCGGGTAGCACGAGCGACTGCACGAAGGTCGGGCCGAAGGGCCGCGTCAGGTGGAAGACGATCGTCGTCTTGTTCGGCGTCTGGATGCCGGAGATCGGACCACCCTTCGACTTGTCGGAGCCCACGATCGGGTAGTAGCTCGACGCGTAGGCGTTCGGCACGTTCGGGTTGAAGTCGCGCTCGAAGGCGTACTTCACGTCGGCCGACGTGACCGTCCGGTTCAGCGGGGGGCTCCACTTCACGTTCGGCTTGATGTGGACCGTGACCGTCTTGGCGTCCTTGCTGATGATCGGCGTTCCCTGGGCAAGATCGGGGATCGGCTTCTTGCCGTTGTCGGGCATGTTGCCGTAGAGCGGCCGCTGAACGGCATAGACGACGCCGTAATCGATCTGGAAGTAGCTCTGACCGGGATCGAGGTGCTCCCATCCCTCGTTGGAGATCAGGTTGAGCGTTCCGCCCTTCTTCTGACCCTGGCTTACCGCGATGTTGGCGCCACCGGTGAAGCCGGCTGCCTCCCCGCTGCTGCTGCTGCTGCTGGTTGAGCTGCCACCGCTACTGCTGCTGCTTGAACTACTGCCACCGCTGCCACAAGCAGCGACGAGCAGCGCCATGGCGCTTACTACCAGCACCGCCGGTAGCACTCTGAGGATTCGCATGGGGTTTTAGTCCTCTCCCTTCTTGGTGACCAAATTGGACGTCGTCAGCGGTCGGAGCGCGGGTTCAGGGCATCCTGCAACCCGTCGCCGACCAAGTTGAAAGCAAGCACGGTGAGCACAAGCGCCACGCCGGGGAACACCATGTACCACCACGCCGTGTCGAAGATCGGAACGGCCTCGGCGATCATCTGTCCCCAGCTCGCGGTCGGGGGCTGAACCCCCACGCCGAGGAACGAGAGGGCGGCCTCGAACAGCACGTTTGTCGGCAGGATCAGCGTCGTGTAGACGATGATCGGCGCCACGAGGTTGGGGAGCAGCTCTTTGAAGATGATCCGGGAGTTCGACGCGCCTAGGGAGCGCGAGGCCTCGATGAACTCCTTCTCTCGAAGAGAAAGCACCTGCCCGCGGATGATCCGGCCGATGTACGGCCAGGACGCGAGCGCGATGACCAGGATCAGCACCGGGAGTCCCGGTTTGATCGCGCCGCCCAGGCAGCCCTTGCCGAGCGAGCACGCGGAGGCCAGCCCGATCGCCAACAGAAGGATCGGGAAGGCGAGGACCACGTCCATGATGCGCGAGAGCACGGTGTCGACCCAGCCGCGGAAGAAGCCGGCGACCAAACCGACGACCACTCCGACGACCACCGCGACGCCCGTCGAGATGATCGCGACCTCGAGCGAGACCCGTGCGCCGTAGAGCACGCGGCTGAAGATGTCACGGCCGAGCTCGTCGACTCCGAAGATGTTCTTGCTGCTCGGGCCGGTGGGCGTGCCGAACGCGTCGAGATACTTGTCGGTGTCCTGGGCGTTCGGCGGCCGCGCGCCGACGAGCTTGACGATCAGCGGCGCCGCGATCGCCACGAGCACGAGCAGCACGATGAAGGCCAGGGCGGCCATGGAAACCTTGTCGTCGCGGAGCCTGCGCCAGAACAGCTCAAGCGGACTCCGTGCCTCGATGCCTACGACTTCGGATTCGGTTGCCGACTCGCGGGCGAGGTCGATGGTTCCGGTCAACTAGGTTCGGCCTCCAAAGCCGTTAGCGCCTGGCACGCCAACAGCGCCGCATCACATTTGCGTCTGATCGCCGGGTCTCCTCTCCCCGTTCCGGCCCTTGCAGACTTTCGCGGTCCAGAAAGTTACACCTCTTTCACGACCGCCAATGCGGGTTCCGTGTTGACGGAAGGTTAAGGCTGGAACTCAGGAAAGCTCTGCTCGCATCCGCGCGAGCGACTTTCGGATGAGGCGCGAGACGTGCATCTGGGAGACGCCGACCTGTTCCGCGATCTGCGTTTGCGTCAGCCCGTCCTCGAAGCGCATGCGCAGGATCTCGCGCTCGCGCGCGGGCAGCATCTCGAGCGCCGGCTCGAGCGACGCGCGCTGCTCAGAACGCTCGAAGTTGGCGTCCTCGGTACCGATCGTCTCCATCGGATCGAGCTCGCCCTCGCCGCCCGGACCGGTTGACAGCGACACGGGCGCGTAGGCGGAGCCGGCCTCCATCGCCTCGAGCACCTGCTCCGGCGTGGTCTGCAGCTCCTGGGCGATCTCCGCGATCGTCGGCGAATGCCCGAGCTTGGCGGTGAGGCGCTCGATGGTCGAGGACATCTTGGCGTTCAGCTCCTGGAGCCCGCGCGGGATGCGGATCGCCCAGCCCTTGTCGCGGAAGTGCCGCTTGATCTCGCCGACGACGTTGGGCGTGGCGTAGGTGGTGAGGGCGACCTCGCGCGAGAGCTCGTAGCGGTCGATCGCCTTGATCAGCCCTATCGCGCCGACCTGCTCGATGTCCTCGATCGACTCGCCGCGGCCGGCGTAGCGGCGCGCCAGTGCGCGCACGAGCGGGAGATGGCGCTGCACCAGCACCTCTCGCGCGCTGCGGTCGCCGTCCACGTGATAGCGGCGCAGCAGCTCGCGGTCGTTGGTTTGCGAGCTCGGAACGGAGGCCACCGTCAAGCTCCCCGGACCACCTTCTCGAGACGCACTATCAGCTGGCCATCCTCGTCCACCTGCTCGACTCCGAACGAATCGACCACCGTCTCGAGTATGCGCCTGAGCGTGAGCTCGCCCGGCGGGGGCGGCGGTCCCTGCAACGCCTCCGCGAGCGCTCGCGCCCGTAGCGGGCCGATGCGCGTGCGCACGCCGGTCTCGGACACGTCGAACGCGAGCGTGACCGAGTCCTGCGAGCCCGCCTCCAGCAGCAGGCGCTCGACGGCGAGCTGGAGGTCGTCCAGCTCCTCGAAGCCGAGGTTGAGCCGGTCCGCTATCCCGCCGAGCACGAGCCGGACCACGGGGTCCCAGTCGCGCCCGACCGGGGTCGTCAGCTCGATCGTGTCATACGGCATTGACAGCCTCCATGCGAGCGCCGGTCGCCGGCGGCTCCTCGGGTGCGGAGATGGTGCCCCATCCAACCACGGATTCATCGCACATTAGACACGCAATCTGGCCCGGAGCGGCACCTTCGACCGCAGTTTCCAGGGTGATGACGAGCCGGCGGTGCACTCCGGCGGGCGGATCTGCCTGCACGCGGCAACCGAGCGGCGCTGAGCGGTAGCGCAGCTTCACGCGGTTCACGGCGGCGCCGGGGCGCAGCAGCTTGGCCCCGCTGATCGTCACCCGCCGCGTCGCGAGCGCCTCGCGCGGTCCGACGGTCACGCGCGCGCTCGCCGGGTCCTTGTGCAGTACGTAGAGCGGGATCGGCGCGGCCACACCGAGGCCCTTTCGCTGCCCGACCGTGAAGGCCGCCTGGCCCGCGTGGCTGCCGAGCACGCGGCCGCGCTGGTCCACGATCTCGCCCGGCTCGCCCTCGTTGAGGAGGCGGCTGCGCTCGAGCCCGGCGAGGAAGCAGAGGTCCTGGCTCTCGGGCTTCTCGGCCACGGGCAGCTCGGCGGCGCGCGCGATGTCGCGCACGGCCGGCTTCTCGAGCTCGCCGAGCGGGAACCACAGGCGCGCCAGCTCGTGCGGCTCGAGCCGCGCCAGCATGTAGGTCTGGTCCTTGCGGTGGTCGGCCGCGGCGCGCAGCAGCGGACCGTCGGAATCGCCCTCGATGCGCGCGTAGTGGCCGGTGGCGAGCCGCGCCGCGCCGAGCCTGTCGGCGAGGACGAGCATGTGGTCGAAGCGCACGAGCCCGTTGCAGCGCACGCACGGGTTGGGCGTGCGGCCGGCGTCGTGCTCTGAGACGAAGTTGTCCACCACCTCCTGCTGGAACGCATCGCGCAGGTCAAGAGTCACGTGCGGCAGGCCCATCCGCTGGGCGAGTCCGCGCGCGCCGGTGACCGCCTGTGGCGAGCAGCAGCTGCGCTCGCCGTCGTGGTCGGGGTGGGCCCAGAGCTCGAGCGTGACCGCCACCACCTCGTGCCCGGCGTCGAGCGCGAGCTGGGCGGCAACGGCGCTGTCCACGCCGCCGCTCATCGCCACGAGCGTGCGGTTCTCGTCCGGCGCAAGACGCGCCGCCCCGTCCTTGGCGGCGGCGCCGAGGGCGCGGTGGAACGCGTCGGCGGCGATCTCCGCGGCATGGCGCAGGGCCGGCGAGAGGCCGCCTAGCTCCTCGGCGATGTCGTCCGCCGTGAGGCGCGCGGCCTCGAGGAACGGCTGACCCTCGGTCAGTTCGACCACGGCGCTCCCGGCGGCCCTCGCGGCGACGCAGCCGCTGGCGGCGAAGCCTGCCTCCACGACGCGGTCGTCCTCCACGCGTACGGCTATCCGGACAAGGTCCCCACAGGCGGCGCCGCCGGCGGCGCCGGCGTGCGGCGACCCTTCGAGCCGTCCCTGGCCCCGCGGCGCTGCGAGGTGCTCCGCGAGCTGCGTGCTGTCACCCATGCGAGGTAAGGGTCTCAGATCCATCCGACAGGCGAGGAAAAACGGCCCCAGCTTGCCGTTGTCACCTCGGGAGTTGAACCTTGCTCAGCAAGATTGGGTGTCCTCCGGGGCGGACCACGGTCCAACCCCGAGCCGGACTCCCGGCTCCCATGGTGTTGGCTCAATCATTGAGGCAACTGGCGAACAAGCTCGGGCCGCGTGTAACCGTAGCAGCGGTCCCTGGGGCGTTGGTGGCGCGGCCCGGGAGTTCTTAGTTCTTAGTTCCTAGTTCTGCGGGCCCGGCGGTGTCTTTACTTCAAGTCCGAGTTCCCTGAGCTGCTCGTCGTCCACCGGCGCTGGTGCTCCCGTGAGCGGATCGGCTTGGCTCGCGGCCTTCGGGAACGCGATCACTTCTCTGATCGAGTCGCTGCCGATCAGCATCGCGATGATGCGGTCGATGCCGAAGGCGATGCCGCCGTGCGGCGGGGCGCCGTATTTGAGGGCGTCGAGCAGGAAGCCGAAGCGCTCCTGGGCCTCGGCCGGGCTGATGCCGAGGGCGTCGAAGACCTTCTGCTGGACGTCGGGACGGTTGATGCGGATCGAGCCGCCACCGATCTCCCAGCCGTTCCAGACCACGTCGTAGGCGCGGCTGCGCCAGCTGCCCGGATCGCCGTCGAGGTCGCCCGTCGGTGCCGTGAACGGATGGTGCAGCACGTCCCAGCGCTGCTCCTCCTCGCTCCACTCGAGCATCGGGAAGTCGACCAGCCAGAGCAGGTCGTTGCCCTCGGCGGGCGGCGCCAGGTCGAGCCGCAGCTGACCGAGCACGCGTGCAGCGATGGCGGCGCTGTCGGCCACGATCAGGATCGCGTCGCCCTCGCTCGCGCTCAACTGCTGCGTGACCGCGCTCATCTCCTCCGGCTTCAGGAACTTGGCAATCGGCGAGCGCCAGCCCTCGCCCTCGACCACGGCCCACACGAGCCCCTTCGCGCCGAGCTGCTTGGCCCGCTCGGTGAGCTCGTCGAAGCGCCTGCGGGTCAGCTGGTCGCTTGCGGCGACCTTTAGCCCGCGCACGACGCCGCCCGCTCCCAGCGCCCCGCTGAACACCTGGAACTCGGAGCCCGCGAACGCCTCCCCGAGGTCCTCGATCTCCATGCCGATACGGCGGTCCGGGCGGTCGGTGCCGTAGCGCAGCATCGCCTCGTCGTAGGACACGCGGTCGAA
>DASXNY010000157.1:0-23578 GCA_036494715.1 Thermoleophilaceae bacterium | reverse complement strand
GAATCTGGCCGCTCGCCCGCAGGTACGGACTCGACGTCCTGGTCGTGATCGCGGCGCTCGAGGGCCCCCTCGAGGTCGCGCTCAGGCGGGACGCCGCCGACGCGCCGCAGACGTCGCTCTGGTTCGCCGTCCCGGCCGTGGCCATTGTCGTGCTGCCGCTGCTCGCGCGCCGCCGCTTCCCGTTCGCCGCCCCGGCGGCCGTTTGGCTGCTCGCCGCCGCGGTCTCGTTCGCGGACGGGCGGCTGATGGTGTTTCCGGTCAGCGTCTACGCCGCCGGACTCGTCGCCGCCTGGCTGCTCGGCAACCTGCCCGACGAGCGTCAGGCCAAGCTCGGCCTCGCCGTCACGATCGGCGGGGCGGCGATCGTCGTCTACAACAAGCCCGACCACGCGGCGGGCGAGCTGATCTTCATCCCCGCCGTGTTCGCGATCGCCTGGGTGGCGGGCTTCGCGCTCCATGAGCGGGCGGAGCAGGCGGAGGCCGCTGAGGAGCGCGCGACCCAGGCGGAGCTCGAACGGGATGCCGCCAGCCGCATCGCGGTGGCCGAGGAGCGGGCGCGGATCGCTCGCGAGCTGCACGACGTCGTCGCCCACGCCGTCAGCGTGATGGTGCTGCAGGTGGGCGCGGTCCGGCACCGCCTCCCCGCTGCGGACTCGCCGGACCGCGAGGCGCTCGAGCGCGTCGAGCGGGCGGGCCGCAACGCGCTGGCCGAGATGCGGCGGCTGCTCGGCGCGATGCGCCAGGACGGCGAGAGCCCCGAGCTGGCGCCCCAGCCGGGCCTCGGCAACATCGAGTCGCTGCTCGACGAGGTCCGCCGCGCCGGGCTGCCGGTGGAGCTGCACGTGGAGGGCGAGCCCATCGCGCTGCCGCGCGCCCTCGACCTGTCCGCCTACCGCATCGTCCAGGAGGGCCTGACCAACACGCTCAAGCACGCGCGCGCGAGCCGGGCCGACGTGACGATCCGCTACGAGCCCGCCGAGCTCCAGATCGAGGTCCGCGACGACGGCGACGGGTCCGCGGGGGGCGACGGCCTCGGGCAGGGGCTCGTGGGCATCCGCGAGCGCGTGAAGATCTACGGCGGCGAGATGAGCGCCAGCGCGGCGAACGGCCGCGGCTTTGTGCTCAGCACGAGGCTGCCGCTGGCCGGGCGCTGGCCATGAGCATCCGCGTCCTCGTCGCCGACGACCAGTCGATGGTGCGCGCGGGCTTTCGCCTGCTGCTCGACGGGGAGGAGGACATCGACGTGGTGGCCGAGGCGGAGAACGGTCTCGAAGCGGTGAGCAAGGCCGCGCGCTTTCAGCCGACCGTCGTGCTGATGGACATCCGCATGCCCGAGCTCGACGGGCTCGAGGCCACGCGCCGGATCCTGGCCGCCGACCCCGCCGCGCGCGTGCTCATCCTCACCACCTTCGACCTCGACGAGTACATCTACGAGGCACTCCGTGCGGGCGCGAGCGGCTTCGTCCTGAAGGACGATCCGCCCGAGCAGCTGATCGCCGCCATCCGCACGGTCGCCGACGGCGCCGCGCTGCTATCGCCCGGGGTGACCAAGCGCGTGATCGCCCAGTTCGCGCGTGCCGCGCGCACGACGGCGCCGAAGGGCTACGACGAGCTGACCGCGCGCGAGCGCGAGATTTTCCGCCTGATCGCGGCTGGTCTTTCCAACGCCGAGATCGGGCAAGAGCTGTTCATCAGCGACACCACGGTCAAGACCCACGTGACCCACGTGCTGCAGAAGCTCGAGCTCCGCGACCGCGTCCAGGCGGTCGTGCTCGCGCACCAGAGCGGTCTGCTCGAGGGCGATGGCTGAGCTGTTTCCCTTCCTCTAACCTGGCGCGAATCGGTGCGCGCGCGTGAATACGAGGCAGCGGCGCAGGGTCGCCCTGCTGGTGGCGGGCTGCTTCTTCATGGAGACCCTCGATGGCACGATCGTCACCACCGCCGCGCCGAAGATCGCCTCCGCGCTGCACGTGGCCTCGACGGCGACCGGGCTCGTGATCACCGCGTACCTGCTCACGCTTGCGGTGCTGATCCCGCTCTCGGGCTGGCTCACCGTGCGCTTCGGCGTGCGCCCGGTCTTTCTCGCCGCGATCGTGATCTTCACCGGCGCGTCGCTGGCTTGCGCCTTCGCCACGAGTCTCGGGGAGCTCGTCGCATTCCGCATCCTGCAGGGCGCGGGCGGCGCGATGATGGTCCCGGTGGGGCGCCTGATGGTCATCTCCGGGACGCCCAAGGACCAGATCATCCGCACGATGTCGATCGTCGTCTGGCCCGGGCTGATCGCCCCGGTGATCGCGCCGCTGCTCGGCGGAGTGATCACCACCTACGCCGGCTGGCGCTGGCTGTTCCTCGTCAACATCCCGCTCGGCATCGTCGCCTTCGCGATCGCGTGGCGGCTGATCACGTCGGCGGCGGACGCCGGCACGCCGCCGCCACTCGACCGCGTGGGCGTGGTGCTCACCTGCACCGCCCTCGCCGGGGTCACCTACACGGCGCACCTGCTGTCGGAGCCGTCGGAGCCCTGGGGACCCGTGGCGGCCTATGGCATCGGCTCTGCGCTGCTGCTCATCGTGGCCTGCGTGCACCTGCTGCGCACGCCGGAGCCACTCGTGAACCTGCGCACGCTGCGCGTGCCCACCTTCGGCGCCTCGATCGCGGGCAGCTCGCTCTTCTGGATCACGGTCGGCGCCGCGCCGTTCCTGCTGCCGCTGCTCTTCCAGAACGTCTTCCACTGGAGCGCCGTGAAGTCGGGGGCGCTCGTGCTGTTCCTGTTCGTCGGCAACGTCGGGGCCAAGACGGGGACCACGTACCTCCTCAACCGGTTCGGCTTTCGGCGCGCGCTCGTAGCGGCGACGGTGGGGCTCGCGGCGACCATGGTCGGCTGCGCCTTCTTCAGCGCCGGTACGCCGCTCGTCGTGATCGTGGCGATCGTGCTCCTCAGCGGCGTCGCGCGCTCGGTTGGTCTGACCGCCTACAACACGATGACGTTCGCCGACGTCCCGCCCGAGCAGGTCCGGGACGCCAACACGCTCGCCGCCACAAGCGCGCAGCTTTGTGCGGGCCTCGGCGTGGCGGCCGCGACGGTGGCCCTGCGGGTGGGCGTGCCGGCGGGCAAGCTGCTGCCGGGCCAGTCGACGCCGGCGAGCGCCTACACAGTCGCCTTCCTGCTGCTCGCGCTCGTCGCGGTGCTGCCCGCAGCCGGCGCGCTGAGGCTGCACGCCACAGCCGGCGACACGCTGCGCACGCTCACCCCGCGCGAGGAGCGGAGCTGAGGCGCAATTCACCCGATTCGGGCGATGCGCGCCCGCGGGGCGGGCCCCAGGATCGCTGACGTGAGCCTCGATCTCGCCGTGATGGTGTTTCGCCACGTCGATGACGCGGACCACGCCTACGCGGACGCCTACGAGGCAAACGCGAGCGCCGTCTGGCTGCGCGAGGCCGCGGTGGTCGAGCACCACCGCCACGACCGGATCGAGGTGCGCGGCACGGTGGCCGGCCACTGGGTCGCCTCGGACGACGAGGGCGACGTGGTGGGCAAGAAGGCGCTCGAGGGCGCTCTCACGGGCTTCGTGGCCGGCTTCGTGTTCGGGCCCGCCGGGTGGGCGGCCGGCCTCGCCGTCGGTGGCACGGTGGGAGGAGTCGCACAGGCGGAGAGCGCGCCGCATGACCACGGCGCCTTCTTCGACGAGGTGCGTGCAGACGTGCCGCCCAAATCGTCCGCCATCGTCCTGCTGGCGGCGCCCAGCCACGTTGACGAGATGGTGGCGACGCTCGAGGGCCGCAAGGGCAGCCGGCTCACACGACGGCAGCTGCCGGACGAGGTGGAGCAGTCGCTCCGGGCCGCGGTGGCGTCGAGCCCGGACGCAGCGTCGAACTAGCAGGGTTCGGCCTCCCGAAGCACGGCTTGGGCCGGTAACCCGTTTCGGCCGCACCGCCGCGGCGATCTCGCTGAGCAACGAGCGCCTGGTGGCCGACCCGTTCGCCGTCACGATCGGGCTCGCCGCGCAGCTCCGCGCGCGGGTGCGTCAGCTCCGCTCCATCGAGATCACTCAGTCGCTCCGTGAGCGTGTGCTGGTTGCCGTCGGCGCTGGTACCGCCGATGCCGCCGCCGCTCTCGCCGTCTGGAACTGACGCCGCGCGCGGCTTGCGGGCGCGCCAGCCAGGCGGTTAGGGTCGGTTCACTCGCACATCACGAACCGCAAGGAGCCTCGGATGAGGTATTTCAGAAGCTGGCTGTCGCCCGGGACGGTGCTGGGTTTCGTCGCGCTCCTCGTCGCCCTCGGTGGAACCGGCTACGCCGCGACCAGCGGCGGGCATGACGCCGCCAAGAAGAAGAAGAAGAAGCACCACGCGATCACGAGCGCGCAGGTGAAGAAGATCGCGGACTCCGAAATCAAGAAGCTGGCGCCGACGCTCTCGGTGGCCAGCGCGAAGTCGGCGACGACCGCCACCAGCGCCACAAGCGCCAACACCGCCAACAGCGCGAAGATCGCCACGAACCTCCTCTCGGCGAACGTGCTCGGCGACGGGACCATGCTCGGCTCGCTTCCCGCCGGCGCCACCTCCAGCCGGACGGCCCTGGGCACCTATCGCGTGAGCTTCGGCCGCTCTATCGCGGGGTGCACCATCTCGGCCGCAGCGGCCAACAACACCGGGCCGCAGGTCGCCTTTGTGGCCGTAGGGGTGGCTGACGCAAACACCCTTCTGGTGTTCACGCGATCACCGGCGAACGCGGTGGCGGACGAGCCCTTCTACGCCCAGGTGATCTGCCCGGCGTAGGTGCTCTCGAGAGGGTCAGGCGCGGCGGGAGCGCTTGACCCCCTCCGCATCACGCCCATAGGATCGCCGCAGTGAGTTCGAAGGCGCCAAATCAGCGCGGGTCAGTCGCATGATCCTGCTGCTCGGGCGCGTCCTCCTCGCAGTCGTCTTCGCCGTCGCCGCGCTGGGCAAGCTGCGCGACCGTCCGGCGGCCGCTCGCGCGCTCCGGAACTTCGGCGTGCCCGCCCGGCTCGCCGGTCCGGGATCGATCGTGCTGCCGCTCGCGGAGCTCGCGGTGGCGGGCCTCTTGCTCGTGACGCCGACCGCGCAGGCGGGCGCCATCGCCGCGTTGGGCCTGCTGGGACTGTTCGCGATCGCAATCGGGCGCGCGCTCGCGCGTGGCGAGCAGCCCGACTGCAATTGCTTCGGCACCATCCACTCGGAGCCCGCGGGCTGGACGACGATGGCGCGCAACCTGGTCTTCGCGGCGGTCGCGATCGCGATCGTCGCCGCGGGCCACGGCCGCTCGCTGGCCCACGGCTTCGACGGCGCCGAGGGGTGGGCCGTGGTGCTCGCGTTCGCCGTGGCGGCGCAGCTGCTCTTCAGCTGGCAGCTCTTTCGCCAGAACGGCCGGCTGATCGTCCGCATCCGCGCGCTCGAGGAGGGTCCTCCCGCCGCCCCGGCACGACACGGGCTGGATCCGGGCGAGGTCGCGCCGCCGTTCGCCCTGCCCGATCTCGATGGGCGGCCGCTCACCCTGGGCGACCTGCTGGCCCGCGGGCGCACCGTCGCGCTCGTGTTCAGCGACCCTGGCTGCGGCGCCTGCATCGATCTCCTCCCCGCCTTGGCGCGCGCCGAGCGCGAGCGCGGCGATCTGACGCTCGCGCTCGTAACGACCGGTGAGGCGCTGGAGAACCGGATGCGCCTCGACGGCGCCGGCCTGTCGACAGTGCTGCTCCAGGACGAGCACGAGGTGGCGAAGGCCTATGAGGTGAAGGGAATGCCGGCCGCGACCCTGGTCGACCTCAGCGGGCGGATCGCCGGCAAGCTCGCGGTCGGCGGCCCGCGCGTCGAGGAGCTCCTGAGCGCGCGCGCCTCCGCGCCGCTCGAGGTCGTGCAGGCGGGAGCCCGATGAGCGACCAGAGCAGGATCCAAAGCGCGCTCGGCTCGCGCGACCCCGAGATCCGCGACGCATTCCACCGCCTCTACGCGCCCTTCAACAACTCGGACGCCACCGACGTCCCGTCCGACGGCCAACTTGCCGCCGCCGCGCGCGACCTGCGCGACGCCTACGGCGAGCTGGCAGCCGCGGTGGCTCGCGCCGGGAGACACGTGACCGGGGCCGGCAAGCTCGCCGCCGGCCTGGCCGAGTACAGCGACGCCTACGACAAGCTCAACCGCGGCATCCGCAGCAAGAGCCAGACGACGAGAGACAACGCATTCGACGACATGTCAGACCTGCTCGACAGCGCCGATCACAAGGTGTCGAGCGCGATCCGGACGCTGAACCTCTAGGAGCCTCGATGGAGAACTGGTTCGATCGTCTCGCCGCCCGTCCGCACACCCGGCGGGGTGCGCTGAAGCTGGCCGGCGCCGGCATCGCGGCGGCCAGCCTGCCGAGCTTCTGGCCCGGACGAGCCGCCGGCTCGGGGGGCGAGGCGTGCTACCGGTTCTGCCTGAACGCGGCGTTCGCTCACCCGTTCGAGCTGGCATCGACCGACTGCGCCGAGCTGCGCAACCAGGCCAAGGGCAAGCGCGCAACCTCGAAGGCCGCACGCAGGGCGCAGGCCTGCTACGCGAAGGCGCTCGGCGACTACCAGCGCGGCAAGCTCCAGTGCTCGAAGCCCCAGTGCGGCGACCCGCAGACCTACCCGGGCGGCGACCCGTCGGGCTTCGCGCCGACAGCCGGCGGCTGCCCGCCTGGCACCAGCGGCTGCATCCAGGGCGACTGCTGCTGCGCGTCCGGCTCGGGCTGCTGCCCGTGCGCGGCCACCGGCACCGGCTGCATCTGCTGCGTCTCCGGCGTGAACTGCAGCGACTGCTGCCCCGGCGGCTGACCCGCCTAGCGCCGCGTTACCGAGTCGAGGGGGACGGTCGAGGAGCGTCCCTGACGCAGCCACAGCACCGTGGCGGTGCCGGCCTTGGCGTCGATGGCCTGCACCTTGCCGATCTCGCCCGTGGACTTCTTGCGCACGTGTCCGGGCGGGAGGGCGGTCGAGGTCTTGACGCCGGCGCCCTTGCGGGGGCGCTTCGCCGGCTCGCCGCCGAGCCGGACGGTCCTCAGCGGCTCCTCGCGGGCAGGCTGAGGCTCCTCGTCGAGCGGAGCGACGCTGGCGCCTGTTCCCTTGGTGAAGTGATCGAGCTTATAAATCCTAGCCACGTAGTAGGAATTATAGTTCGGCGAAGCCGGCTTGCTCAGTAGGCGGAGCGCCTGCGTGGCGCTTACGCCCCGGTCGCCGGATCGCGATCTCGGCCGCGATCTCGCCGAGCCGCATGAGCGGGCGAACGGGCTCGCCCGGCGCGGGTCGGCGTCGGTGGGCGGCTGGCAGCCCGAGCTCGTAGGACACGAGCCCATCGCCGCTCGACGCGGGCTCGAAGCCGAGCCGGCCGAGCAGCGCGCGTGACGGCAGGTTGTCGCCGAAGGTGGTCGCGGTGAGCCGGCAGAAGCCGTTGCCGGCCGCCCGCGCGATCACCTGCGCGGTGAGCGCAAGGCCGATGCCGCGGCGCTGCCATGAGTCGAGTACGACCATGGCGAGCTCAGCGCTCTCGCGCGAATCCGAGGGCCAGGCCGCGTAGCGCGCGACGGCAACGATGTCCTCCCCGTCGAGCGCCACGAGCGCCTCATGCGTCTCGTGGTCGAGCTCGGTGAGGTACGACAGCTCGCGTTCGCTGAGCTCGTGCTTCGGGCCGAGGAAGCGGCGCATGCGGGAGCTCGAGCCGAGGCGGGCGAAGGCCGTGGCGAGCGCGCCGCGGTCGGTCGGCTCGATCGGCCGCACGTGGAGTGTGGTGTGGGTGTCTAGCTGGAGCGGGGTCATGAGTTCAGCCTTGCGGCCTGCCGAAGCTCGAACCATGTGGCCACCCTGCGTCCCGGCGGTCGGGCAGCCATGCGAGCTGGGGGTGTGGCAACCCGCCCGGGTGCCATCCTGTCGGTATGCCGGAGCCGCCTCCGATCCACATCGACGAGGTCAAATCGCACCGCTGGGACGCCGGGGAGATCGGCGCCACGCGCCGGCGCCTCGGCGTCGCGGGCGGCGCCAAGCGCCTCGGCGTCGCGCTGATCGAGATCGATCCCGGCAAGCGCTCCACGCCTCCGCACAGCCACGCCGACGAGGACGAGCTGTTCCTCGTGCTGGCGGGCAGCGGCCTCAGCTACCAGACGTCGGCTCGTGGGGACGTGCGCACGTACGCGATCGGCGTCGACGACCTGCTCTGGCATCCGTCGAACGGGGATGCCCACACGTTGATCGCGGGCGACGAGGGATTGACGGTGCTGGTGGCGGCCGAGGGGACGCGCAACCACGTCACCTACCTGCCGCGGACGGGCCAGTTCTGGCTCGGCCCGGTCTGGTCCCCGGCCGGCAGTTCGCAACCGTTCAGCGCCGACGCCGAGCTCGGCCCGCTGGAGCTGCCCGAGCCGAGCGCGGAGCGGCCGCCGACGATTCGCAACCTCGCCGACCTGCCGCTCGAGGAGGGTCGCGAGGGCCGCCTCGCCTACGCCACGCGCGGCTCCCACCAGCTTGGCGCGAACAAGCTCGTGCTCGCTCAGGACGAGATGCCGGCCGACACGCACAACACCGACCTGCACTTCCACTCGGCGCGCGAGGAGGCGTGGTTCGTGCGCGGCGGCAGCGGCATCGCCCGGCTCGGCGAGGAGGGCTACCCGCTGCGCGCGGGCTCGTTCTGGCTCTCCCCCGAGAACACCGGCGTCGGCCACCGCATCGAGGTCGGACCGGACGGCATGCAGCTCGTGACTATGGGCGACCTGATCCCGGGCGACGTATGCGTCTATCCCGAGAAACGCACCTTCAGGCCGGCGCGCGGCGTCGAGATCCCGTACTGAGCGGAAGCGTTTGACATCCGGACGAGGCGTTCTAGTGTCCAGTTCGCAGGCCTGAAGCAATAGGAGCCCAGCCGTGTCGATCGCAAGCCAGCTCGCAGGACAGCCGCGAGAGGTGTGGCGGGAGCTCTTCGGTCAGCAGAGCGAGCACAAGCCATCGCGGACCTACGCGCAGGACCTGGACGATCTGCGCCGGCTGGCGTGGGAGGGCCTCTACCGCGAGGACGACGTGGCCGAGCTGCTCTGGGCGGTGCGCAACGACGAGCCGCTGGCGGAGGTCGCGCCCGAGAGCGGCAGGCTCGTGAGCCGCTACTGCGCGATGCGGCGCGAGCTGAACCGGATCCGCGCGCCGGAGCTGCAGCCGCAGGTGCACGCGCTCAGCGAGATCTTCGACTACCTGGCACAGCTCCTGCACTACGCGGTTGCGCTGCTCGGCGTGGCCTGGCGCTCCGAGTCACTGCGCGAGCAGCAGCGGCGGGTCGGCTCGATCGGCCCCCAGGGCGCGCGCCTGCGCAGGGTGGTCGCGGAGCTCGACCGGCTCGAGAAGAGCGGGCCAGGCTAGCGGGCGCGCTCGTAGCGCAGGTAGACCACGCCCGAGTCGAACGTGCGCGTCTCGACGAGCCTCAGGTCGAGCTGGGCGCCGAGCGGCGGGAACAAGCGCGTGCCGCCGCCCACGAGCGCGGGGTACAGGAACAGCCCGTACTCGTCGACGAGGTCGAGCCCGATGAAGGTGGCGGCGAGGCCGGCGCCGCCGACGGCGATCTGCATCCCGGGCTCGTCCTTGAGGCGCGCCAGCTCGGCCGCGGGAGCGCCCTGCGCGAGCTCCGTGTTGCTGCCCTCGACGCTCGTGAGCGTGGTGGAGAAGACGAGCTTCGGCGTGTCCCTCCAGATGCGCGCAAACTCCACCACCTCAGGGGAGGCGTCCGGGGCGGCGTCGGCGGTCTCCCAGAACAGCATCGTCTCGTACAGCCGCCGCCCGTAGAGCTGCACGCCGGTCGCGCGCGCCTGCTCGTTGTGGAAGCGGTGCAGCTCCTCGCCGGGCGCCGACCAGCCGATGTCGCCGCCCGGGCCGGCGATGTAGCCGTCGAGCGAGACGCCCAGCGAGTAGACGAGTTTCCTCACGTTTTGGACCGCGCGCGCATAAGAGCTTTCTAAGCCGCCGACTAGGTGCGGCGGGGAACTGCATGGTAAGTGTCGAGTGCTCCGCGCCACGGACGGCGCGCCCCGACCCCAAGGCAGGTTTCTCAGTTTTGGATCCGATCACCTACTTCCAAGCGATCGTTCTCGGCGTTTTGCAGGGAATAACCGAGCTCTTCCCGGTCTCGAGCCTCGGCCACACCGTGTTGTTCCCGACGCTCTTCGGCTGGGACGGGCTCGTGAAGGCGCAGTCGCAGAGCGAGTCGTTCTGGCTCGCGTTCGTGGTAATGCTGCACGTGGGCAGCGCGCTCGGACTGCTCGCCTACTTCTGGCGCGACTGGGTGGAGATCGTCAAGGCGTTCGTGCGCACGCTCGGCAAGCGGCGGGCCGACACGCCCACCGAGCGCCTCGCCTGGCTGATCATCACCGCCAGCATCCCCACCGGCATCCTCGGTCTCGTGTTCGAGCACCAGCTGCGCACCCTCACCGCCAAGCCGGAGCTCGCCTCGATCTTCCTGGTCTTCAACGGCATCCTGCTCTTGCTGGCCGAGCGTGCGCGGCGGCAGGCTGCCACGCGCGAGCTGGCGATCCGCGAGGGCGCCAAGCCCGACGGCGGCCGCGTGCTCGACACGCTCGAGTACCGCGAGGCCGGCCTGATCGGGGTCGCGCAGTCCGCCGCCCTGTGCGCGGGGATCAGCCGCGACGGCGTCTGCATGGGCGCGGGCCTCACGCGCGGGCTCGACCACTCGGACTCCGCCCGCTTCGCCTTTCTGCTCGCCACGCCGATCATCCTGGCGGCCGGCCTGTTCAAGCTGCCGGACCTGACGGGTCCGCTCGGCGAGGGCGTGCGCGGCCAGGCGCTCGTGGCGTGCATCAGCGCCGCCATCGCGGCCGTGTTCACGGTCCACTTCCTGATGCGCTGGTTCAAGACCCGCACGCTCACGCCGTTCGCGGTCTACTGCCTCGTTTTCGGGGGCGCGATGGTGGCCTACAACTCGTAGGCCGCCTGGCCGGCCAGGGCTAGGCCTGCGAGCCGCCCAGCAGATAGCCGAGCACGACGGGCGCGGCGAGCGCGAGGATCAGCGCCGTTCCGGTGCCGTGTGCCCTGCTGGCCAGGTGGAGCGCGCCGCCGCCCACCAGAGCGGCGGTGGCGGGCCATGCGATCAGCCAGAGCAGCACCACGATGCCGCCGCCCGACGGGTCCGAGCCCGACGCGAAGAACAGCACGCTGAGCGGCATTCGTCCGCCGCGCCGCGCCGACAGCGCGGCGCAGAGCCCAACCGTGAGCATCGCGAGCAAAGCGACGGACACCAACGCGCCCGGCCGCGCCACGATTGCGCCCGCGAGCGCGCACGGCACCGCGGCCAGGGCGCCCGCGCACACGACTACGGCGAGCGGCGCCGCCATGTGACCGAGCAGTACCTGCCCGAACGGGCGCAGCAGCAGGATGCGCGAGGCGCCGGGCGTGTCGACCTCGAGCCGGACCGGCTCGAGCAGGCGCGCGACCGCGAGGTAGGAGAGCAGCGCCGCCACCGCCGCGGCGGAGAAGTGGTCGGCCTGCGTCAGCGCGAGTGCGGTCCCCGCTCCGGCCAGCAGCACCGCCTCGGCCAGGCGCCCCGGCGCGCGCAGCAGGGCCGAGGCATCGCGCCAGGGCAGCGCGAGCGCCGGGCGCCGGGGCAGCGGCAACCGACTGCGCCGTGGCACGCCGCGCTTCGCATCGACGCGGCGGAGTGCGAGCTGGGCGCTGCGGACGTTGAGCGCCGCCAGTGAGGCGCCGGCGCCCTCGCGTGCCTCGGCCCGCAGCGCGTGGCGCTCGGTGGAGCAGGCGGCCGCGGCGCGGAGCGCGAGCCACGCGCCGGCCGCCGCGACGAGCGCGAGCAGCGCCAGGGCGATGCCCCAGTGGTCGTTCGCCGCGGCATTCGCGGGCTGCACCGCCCAGCCCCACGGGCCCGACCACAGCACGACCTTGCGGGCGCTGCCGCCGGCGTGGGAGAGCGCCGCCAGGCCCGCCGCCGCGAGCACGACGACGGGGATCAGCAGCGTGACCAGGCGCGCGACGCGCGCCGAGCTCTGCACCGCCCAGGCGAGCGCGATCCCCAGCACGCCGCAGAGCCCGAGCCCGGCCAGCAGCCCGACCGCCGGCCCGACGTCGACCGAGCGGCCCCGTCCCGCGAGCCCGACGAGCGCCACGGCGCCCGTGAGCGCGCCGGCCAGCGCCCCGCGCACGAGCGCCCACCCGAGGCGCGGCCGGACGAGCCCTGAGCGCGGCAGCGGCGCGCCGAGCAGGAACGCCACATCCGCGTGCCTGAACACCACCGGTCCGAGCCAGGTGCCCCAGCGCCCGACGAGCAAGAGCGCGAGCAGCAGGATCGAAGGTCCCCAGACGGTGGCGCTGGTGGGAGTGATCCAGCCGGCGAGCACCGAACTGGCGGTGCCGTAAGCGAGCAGACCGATGGTGCCCGCTGCCAGCGCGAGCACGTAGACCGCCTCGAGCCGGGTGCCGAGGGGCTTGGGCGGCCGCGCGTGCCGCCCCCACTCGCGCACGGCCGCGAGACGCTCGGCGCTCGCCGTCGTCAAGCCTCTGACCAGCCGAGGTCGGCCACATACGCCGCGACCTCGTCGAAGGCGCCGCTCGACACCACCTCGCCGTCCTGGAGCAGCAGCGCCCGGTCTGCCAGGCCGGCCACGAAGGGCAGCTGGTGTGTCGTCATCAGGACGCCGGTGCCGGCCGCCTTGGCCTCGAACAGCATCTCCCGCAGGAGGAGCTGCGACGGCGGATCGAGCCCCACCACCGGCTCGTCCAGCACGAGCAGCGAGGCCGGGCGCACGAACGCGCAGGCGAGCTGCGTCTTCTGGCGCATGCCGCGCGAAAGCTGGGTGGGCTGGAAGTCGGCGCGCGCGGCGATGCCCATGCGCTCGAGCAGCCAGTCGATGCGGTCATCGGCGTCGGCCACGCCGTGCGCGGCCACGACGAGCCCGAGGTGCTCGCGCACGCTCAGATCCGCGTACAGCAGCGGGCTGTCGGGCACGAGTGCCAGCAGTGCTCGCGCCGACTCGCCGTCCGGCTCCGAGTGCGGATCGTGGCCGCACACCCGCACGCTCCCGCGGGTCGGCTCGAGCAGCCCGCTGACCGTACGCACGGCGGTGGACTTGCCGCTGCCGTTGGCCCCGAGCAGGACCACGCACTCGCCCGCCGCCACCATCAGCGACAGGTCGCTCAGCGCGTCGAGCTCGCCGAAGCTGTGCCCCAGGTTCTGAGTCTCGAGTGGCGGCGCCTCACCCACGCGCGAGATTATGAGTCCGGGCGATTAGTTCCGCCGGGTCGCGCGGTCTCAGTGGGTGTGATCAACCCCCCAAGGAGGACGTCGTGACTACGACCAAGACTCACATCCAGAAGATCGGCGTCGTGGTGGTGCCCGTCTCCGACCAGGAGCGCGCCATCGAGTTCTACGTCGACAAGCTCGGCTTCGAGAAGCGCACGGACATCGCCGTCGGCGACAGCTACCGCTGGGTCGAGGTCGCCCCGGCCGACGCCGTCACCACGATCGCGATCGTGCCGCCGCCGCCCGACAAGCCGACCGGCAGCGTCGAGACCGGCATCGGTCTCTCCACGGACGACATCGATGCCGACCACGCCGACCTCAAGTCCAGGGGCGTCGACGTGGACCCCGAGGTAAGCCGCATGGGCGACCCGGTGCCGCCGCTCTTCTGGTTCCGCGACCCGGACGGCAACACGCTGATGGTCGTCGAGACCGGCAGCTGAGCCGTCGGCTGCCTGCGCCGGCCAGTGCGGATCCGGCTAGTACGGATACGGATTGGTCGGCGCGGGGGCCGGCTGGGTGGGAGCCGGCTTGGGCGTCGAGCCGGAGCTCGGGTGCCCGACCACGAGCCGCATCTTGAAGCCGTGGATCGTGCACTCGATCATGTACGTCCCGGGCTTGAAGACCCGGTGCGTGTAGAAGCCGTGGTCCATGTCGTGCGAGTGGAACTTCGCCGGCCCGGATTCGACCGTGACGTTGTGGTCCGCCATGCCGATGAAGTGCCACTTCATCACCGTGCCCTTGGCCACGTGGACGGTGGGGGCGTGGTTCGAGTCCTTGACGAAGAAGAAGTCGCCGACCTTGATCGTGCGGGTGGCGGCCTTCTTGTGCGTCGCGGCGAGCGCCGGAACGGCGAACGCGGCCAGGGCGGCGAGAACGGCGAGGGCTGCGAGCGTGCGGAGTGGGTGGCGCCTCATCCTTCGCATCTAAGGGTGCTAGACGCGGGGCTCGCCACCTTTCTTCCCTAAAGCCCCTGGCCGGGAAGTAGCTGGTTGGTGAACGCGCCGGTGGCGTTGTCGCGCTGGAGGATTCCGTTCGTGTGCATCCAGGTGGCGAACGAGCCCCACTGCGCGGGGTCCTGCCAGCCGAACGGCTTGCCGCCAGGTGGCAGGAACGCCGGCAGCGTGACCTTCACCGACGCGCGCTGGAGCTGCGGGTCGAGGTCCGGATTGGCCTTGAGCAGCGCGTCCACGGCGGCGCTCTGGTCGCGCTGGAGGTACTTCACGCCGCGCGCCAGCGCGCCGAGGAAGCGGCGGATCTTCTGACCGTTCTGGTCGAGCCCGTCGGCGTTCGCGACGAACACGAGCTCGTCGTAGTTGGGCACGCCGAGCTGCTGGAGCCGCAGGATGTGCGGGTGCTTCTTGGCGAGCCGCAGCTGCACGCCCTCGTAGTTCCAGTAGCCGCCGAGGATCGCGTCGACCTTGTGCGTCACGAGCGCGGGCACGAGGCCGAAGCCCAAGTCGCGCTCCTTGACAGACGAGGGGTCGACATTCGCGTGCGCGAGGATCGTCTTCAGGTACGCCGACTGGTAGTCGATGCCGGCCGTGCCCACGGTCTTGCCC
The DNA here is from genome assembly GCA_036494715.1 of Thermoleophilaceae bacterium. Classification (GTDB taxonomy): domain Bacteria; phylum Actinomycetota; class Thermoleophilia; order Solirubrobacterales; family Thermoleophilaceae; genus JAICJR01. Next base: position 8,744 of record DASXNY010000157.1, on the reverse strand, counting down.
GCCAGTTGCGACGCCTTCGTGATCGCGGGGTTGTCGAGCGAGATCAGCGAGGTGAGCGGCTGCTGCACCAGCGCGCCGACCGAGATCACGCTCAGGCCCTGGTCGCGGGCGCGCAGCAGCTCCGGCTCGTACGAGATCGCCAGGTCCACGCGCCCGGCCGCCACCTGCTTGATCGGCACCGACGGGTCGTTCGGCTTGCGGATCTTCACGTCGAGCCCCGCCTGCTTGAAGTAGCCCTGCGACTGCGCGGCGTAGATCGCGGCGTGATCGGCGTTGGGGAAGTAGTCGAGCATCAGCTCGAACGGCACGAGCCCGCTCGGCTCCGTGCGCTCCTTCTTCGCGCCGCAGCCCGCCACGAGCACGGCGGCGGCGAGCAGCGCGGCTGCGAGAGCGAACGTGAGTCGTCTTGTCATGCGCGGTCTTCTCCTTGGTTCCAGGGCACCGCCACCCGCTCCGCGAGCGTGACGAGCACGAACAACCCGACGGCCATCAGGGTCAGGATCACGACGCCCGCATACACGCGCGGGGTCTGCAGCTGGTTGTTGCCGAGCAGCACGAGCCGGCCGAGCCCGCGGTCGGCCCCGGCCCACTCGCCGAACACGGCCCCGATCACGGACACGGTGGCCGCCACCCGCAGCCCGCTGAAGAAGAACGGCAGGGAGGAGGGCAGCTCGACCTTGACGAGCGTGCCGAGGCGCGAGGCGCCGAGCGTGCGCATCAGCTTGAGCAGCTCGGGATCGACCGAGCGCAACCCGTCGAGCACGTTGACGGTGAGCGGGAAGAAGCAGATCAGCGCGACGATCGCGAGCTTCGGCCCGATGCCGTAGTCGAACGCCAGCACGAACAGCGGCGCGAGCACCACGATCGGAATCGCCTGCGAGGCCACGAGCAGCGGGTAGGCGGCGTCGCGCAGCGGGCGGAACATGTGCATCAGCACGGCGCTGCCCACGCCGGCCACCACAGCGATCGCGAGGCCGAGCGCCACCTCCTCGAGCGTCACCCACATGTTCGAGATCAGCAGCGCGTGGTCGACCTTCAGCGAGTGCCAGGTCTCGACGGGGGAGGCGAGGGTGAGGTTGTCGACCCCGGGCAGCGAGGCGACGCCCTGCCAGATCAGCACGAAGGCCGCGAGCAGCGCGGCCGCCGGTAGGTAGCGCCTGAGGATCACGGCTCGAGCGCCTCCAGCGCGCGCTCCTTGAGCTCGGCGAAGCCGGGGGAGGTGACCGTCTCGCGCCGCTTGCGCGGACGCTCGAACGGCACGTCGAGCTCGGCCACGATCCGGCCCGGGCGCGCCGACATCACAGCCACGCGGTCGGCCAGGAAGAGTGCCTCCTCGACGTCATGCGTGACGAGCACGACAGTACGCGGCTCGCTCACCAGCGCCTCTGCCAGCCACTCCTGCATCGAGGCGCGCGTTATCGAGTCGAGCGCGGCGAACGGCTCGTCGAGCAGCAGCACCGGCCGCCCCGCCAGCAGGGTTCGCAGGAACGCCACCCGCTGGCGCATGCCGCCGGACAGCTCACGCGGGTAGGAGCGCTCAAATTCCGCGAGCCCGAAGCGCTCGAACAGCGGCGCCGCCCGCCGCCGAGCCTCCCGGCGCGACACCTTCTTGCACTCGAGCGCGAGCGCCGCGTTGCCGAGCCCGTCGCGCCAGGGCAGCAGCAGGTCGCGCTGCGGCATGAACGCGCAGGCGTCGAGCCCACCGCCCTCGATCGCGCCGGTGTCCGCCGACTGCAGCCCCGCGAACAGCTCGAGCAGCGTGGACTTGCCGCAGCCCGACGGGCCCACGACCGCCACCACCTCGCCCGCGCGCACGGCCAGATCCAGCCCGTCCAGGGCCGCCACGGTCTTGCGTCTCGAGCGGTAGGTGCGGGCTACCCCGCGTGCGGCCACCGCTGTCTTCCCAATAGAGAGAGGCTCCTGTTCGGGAGCCTCTATCCGCGTGTGCATCGCTCCCTCCGCGGGCATTACCCCACAGGTTCGAAGGGTCAGCGCCAGGCGACTGTCGTCAGAGGCGCTATCTCAGCCCGCCTTCCCGCGAGCCCCCCTGTTTTACGCAACGGAGTGTACAGCCGCGACGACCAACCACGCGTCGTCTGAGTTCTGACGGGTCGGTTGGACAAAAGGACTAGTTCAACTTACGTTGGAACGGCTGGCCCTTCGAGCGATGAAGAAGCGTTAAGTGGTCTTCGCCCGCTAGGACTCGACTGGAGTGTGAAAACGCGCCGAGTGGCGCGCGATGACTCCTGCGTGGAAAGCCGGCTAGGGGGGCTCGACGGCGTGCCCATGAAACGCCGTGGAAGGACTCGTCACGCATGAAGAAGAGCATTCTCGTACTCGCCGTCGTGATCCTCGTGGTCGCGGGCGGCTCGGCTGAGGCGGCGCATCTCATCACCTCGGCAGACATTCAGAACGGCACGATCCAGGGCCAGGACATCCACCACGGTGCGATCTCGCTGACTGACCTCACTCCGGGCGTGCAGCGCGCGATCAAGGACACCACGAAGCTGCGCGGATCGGGCGGCACGGACGGCAGCGACGGGCAGAACGGCAGCGACGGACAGAACGGCCACGACGGTCAGAATGGCCGCGACGGGCAGGATGGCAAGGACGGCCATGACGGCAGGGACCTGACGTTCGTGTCGAGCAACTGGGGCATCATCAACCGCAACACGATCGGCTCGCCGGCCATGCAGCTGCGACAGGGACCGGGCGACCCGCCGCGCGGCGACGGCAGCCTGAACATCCTCGTCGGCAGCGGCTCGGAGAAGGCGGCCTACGGCAACGAGGTCGACTTCGCGGGCAAGCCGCTCAGCAGCCTCAAGAAGGCAGGCTTCGAGGTCTTCCAGACGGGCGAGGACCAGACCACCAACGGCGGCCCGGGCAACCTGCCGAACATCGCGATCGAGGTGAACCCGCACACCACGCGGACGTTCAGCACGCTCGTGTTCGTTCCGACCAAGGCGGCGACCGCCAACGACTGGACGTCGTTCGATCAGGACGACGGCCAGTGGTACTACACGGGCGGCTTCGGCACGGACAGTGGCTGCAACCAGACGACGATGTGCAGCTTCGGGGACGCGATTGCCGCGGCGCCCGACGCGACCATGCTGTCGGTGGCCGTCGACAAGGGCCGCGACGACGCCTGGCAGGGCGCCGTCGACGCTCTCCAGATCAACAACACCGTCTTCGACTTCGAGGCGGAGGGAGTGATCGCGGAGCCGGCCTGGTAGGCGACGCCGGCTGAGCAGTATCGAGGGGGCGGCTCGCGGGCCGCCCCCTCGCTGTTTCAGGCGGCGGGCCGCTGCTGGGTCAGCGCATTCACGAAACCCTCGAGCTGCTTGGTGGTCCAGCACTCGAACACGCCGTCGCAGTAGGGCTCGTAGGCGGCCATCACGGAGTCGCCGTAGTTCCAGTAGAGGCGCGGCTCCGGGTTCATCCAGAACATGCGGCCGGCGCGCTCGGCCACCGCCCCGAAGGCGCGCGCGTGCGGCTCGCGGCCGTTGGTGCGGGCGTCGCCGAGCACGATCACCGTGGAGCGCGGGTCGAGGTCGTCCACCACCTTGTCGAGGAACTCGAGCCAGACGCGGCCGTAGTCCGTGTAGCCGGAGATGTCCGCCACGCCGGCGTCCGAGGCGATCGCGCGCGAGACCGCCTCGAACGAGCGCTCGCGCTCGAACACGTCGGTCACCTCGGAGATCCGCTCGACGAACACGAACGAGCGCAGCTTGCGGAACGAGTCGTGCAGCGCGTGCAGCACGGACAGGAAGAAGACGCTTGCGCTCGTGACGCTCGTGGAGACGTCGCAGAGCACATATAGCTCGGGCCGGCGCGGGCGCCGCGAGCGGTACTTGAGCCGCAGCGGCACGCCGCCCGTCTCGAGCGACGCGCGCATCGTGCGGCGCATGTCCACCACCTGCGAGCGCCGCCGGCCACGCAGCTCGTGGCCCTGGGTGGCGAGGCGGCGCTTGAGCTGCGCCACCACACGGTGCACCGCGGCGAGATCCTGCAGCGGGTTCGACGGGAGCGCGCGGTCGAACTCCTGGAGCGGCTTCGCTGGCGGCAGCGACTGCGTGCGCTCGATCAGCGCGCGCTCGAGCTCGCGCCGCAGGTGGCGCTCGAACTCGCGCAGCCGGTCCTGCGGCACGGAGTCCGGGTCTGGCAGCTCGCGGCCTGTGTCGCCCTTCAGCCCGAGCGTACGCCGGATGCGCTGCACGTCCACGCCGATCACGCCCGAGCCCTCGCCCTGGCGCCCGAACGCGGCGATCGCGAGCCGCGCCATGTCGCGCATCTCGCCGTCCGTGCCCTCACGGATCGCGTCGCGGATGCGCTCGCGCAGCTCGTCGATGTCCATCCGCTCGCCGCCCTCGAAGCGCTCCTCGCGCAGCCCGCGCTGCACCGCCTCGCGTTCCACCGCGCGGAAGAAGAAGCGGTCGAACACCAGCTCGAACACGCGCCGGTCCTCCTGCGACTTGGCGAGCGTCGCGGCGAGCGCCTCGCGGAAGTCCTCCTGCTCGGTCCAGCTCAAGAACGACAGCGCGGCGAACGAGTCGAGCAGCTCCGAGGTGCCCACCGCCATGCCCTCGCGCCGCAGCTCGTCGGCGAACTCGAGCACGCGCGCCGCGAAGCCCGGCGGTCCCGGGGCGGGCATGCCGCCGTACAGCGCCGGGTTACCCGGCCTGCTGCCGCCGCCCGACGAGGCCATCCTGGAGCTTCACCCCCACGCGCTCGGCCACCACGTCGAGGTCGGTGCGGTGCTTGACGATGATGCTCATCGTCCGCTCGAGCACGGACTGGTCGACGTCGTCCGCGCCGAGCAGGATCAGCGCCCGCGCCCAGTCGATCGACTCGGCGATCGAGGGCGGCTTCTTGAGGTCGAGCCCGCGCACCATGTGCACCACCTCGACCAGCTTGCGCGCCACCTGCTCGTCCAGCTCGGGCGCGTGCAGCCGTACGATCTCGAGCTCGCGCTCGACGTCCGGGTAGTCGAGCCAGAGGTAGAGGCAGCGGCGCTTGAGCGCCTCGGTGAGCTCGCGCGAGTTGTTCGAGGTGAGCAGCACGAGCGGCATGCTCTTGGCCTCGACCACGCCCAGCTCGGGGATCGAGATCTGGAAGTCCGAGAGCACCTCGAGCAGCATCGCCTCGAACTCCTGATCGGTCTTGTCGATCTCGTCGATCAAGAGCACCACGGGCTCGTCCGAGGCGATGCCCTGGAGCAGTGGCCGCGTGAGCAGGAAGTCCTCGCCGAAGATGTCGTCCTGCACCTGCTCCCAGCCGGTGTCGGCGGCCTCGGTCTGGATGCGCAGCAGTTGCTTGCGGTAATTCCACTCGTACAGGGCCTTGGCCTCGTCGAGGCCCTCATAGCACTGCAGGCGGATCAGCTTGCGGCCGGTCGCGCGCGAGAGCGCCTTGGCCAGCTCCGTCTTGCCAACCCCGGCGGGACCCTCCACGAGCACCGGCTTGCCGAGCTCGGCCGCCAGAAAAGCCACGAGCGCGGTGGATTCCGCCGCCAGGTAGCCGGCTCCCTCGAGCGACCTGCGCATCTCGACCACGCCGGCATGTTCCGCATGGGACATGCGGGCAAGGATACTTTTCGCGGCATGCTGCCCGGCCTGCCGTGGATCGGCGTGTTTGCTGACCTCCCGGCTCTGCCGGGCCAGGACGTCGCCACCGACCCCAAGCGCTACCTGATCCTGCTCGGCGTCGGCTTCGCGATCGCCGTGCTCGGTCACCTGACGAAGACGAAGACGCTGATCGCGGCCGGCCTCGCCCTCATCTTCCTGGCGACCTTCGTGCTACCGCTGTACTTCCACTTCAGTTCGACGTAGGAACGGGCCGCGCGGCGAGCGTCCGCAGGAGCTGGTCCACCGGCATCGGGCGCGCGTAGAGGAAGCCCTGCACGAGCGGGCAGCCGAGCTCGCGCAGCCGCTCGGCCTGCGCCTCCGTCTCCACGCCCTCGGCGATCGTGTTGAGCCCGAGGCGGGCCGAGAGGTCGAGGATCACGGCGGCCAGCACGCCGTCCGACTCGCCCACCAGCTCGTCCACGAACGGCTTGGGGATCTTGAGCACGTCGAGCGGGAAGCGCAGCAGGTAGCGCAGCGAGGAGTAGCCGGTGCCGAAGTCGTCGATCGCCAGGCGCGTGCCGAGCTCCTTCAGGTCGTGCAGCTTCGTGATCGTGAGCTCGGTGTCGTTCATCAGCGTCGTCTCGGTGAGCTCGAGCACGAGCACTCCGGCGGGCATCTGCCAGCGCGCCATCGTCGCGGCCACCTTCTGCACGAGGTCGGGCTGGTCGAGCTCCCAGCCGGACAGGTTCACCGCCACGCGCATGCCGGGATGTGTGTCCTGCCACGCCACGCACTGCCTGCATGCCTCGTTCAGCACCCAGTCGCCGAGCTGCACGATCAGCCCGCTGTCCTCCGCGAGCGGGATGAACATGCCGGGCGGAAGCAGGCCGCGCTCGGGGTGCTGCCAGCGCACCAGTGCCTCGACGCCCATCACCTCGCCGGTCTCGAGGTGGAAGGCCGGCTGGAAGTGCAGCTCGAGCTGGCCGTCTTCGATCGCGTGGCGCAGCTCGGACTCGAGCCGCAGGCGGTCCATCACCTCGGCGTGCATCTCCGGCTCGAAGATCTCGCAGCGGTTCTTGCCGCGGCTCTTGGCGCGGTACATCGCGACGTCGGCGTTGCGCAGCAGGTCGTCGGGCTCCTCGCTGGTGCCGAGCGCGATGCCGATGCTCGCGGTGGTGACGAGCTCGCGGTCCTCGATCGTCACCGGCTCCCGGAGCGCCTCCGCGATCCGCTCGGCCACGTGCGCGGCGGCCAGCTCGTCCTCGGCCTCCTCGATCAGCACGGCGAACTCGTCGCCGCCGAGGCGCGCGGCGGTCTCCGCGCGGCGCAGGCAGGCGCGGATGCGGTTCGACACCTCCACGAGCAGGGCGTCGCCGGCGGCGTGGCCGAGTGTGTCGTTGACGAGCTTGAAGCGGTCGAGGTCTACGAAGATCACGGTGACCGCCGAGCCGTTGCGCGCTGCACGCGCGAGCGCGTGCTCCAGGCGGTCCATGAAGAGGGTGCGATTGGCGAGCCCCGTGAGCGGGTCCGTGAGCGCCTGGCGCAGCGTCTCGCCGGTGCGCGCGGCGGCGAGGGCGAGACTCGCGTGCTCGGCGAAGGCGGTGAACATCTCCTGGTCGACGAGCGAGAAGCGGCGCCCGGGGTCGCGCGAGGTCGCGATCAGGCTCCCGATCACGGTGCCGTGCTCGTGCAGGGGCGCGGCCATCGAGGTCGTCACGCCGTAGGCCACGGCCTCGGGCCGCGCGCGCTCGGCGTTCTGGTAGTCGTCCACCACCGTCAGCTCGCCGCGCTCTGGCGCGGCTGCGGTGGCGCCGGCCACCGGGCCATAGCGCAGGGCCTGGATCAGCTCCGGCGGGTGGCCGATCGCCGCGGGCATGCTCATGCGCGAGGCGTCGTCGGAGTCGGACACGCGGATCGCCACCATCTCGACGTCGAGCAGCTTGGCGGCGGCCTCGACGATCGTCTGGAACACCTGGTCGAGCTGCGCCCGGTTGGAGATCGCCTCCTGGACGGCGCTCAGCTGCTCGAGCAGGTTGCGGCGGCGCTCGACGCGCAGCACGAGGTCGAGCAGGCGCGACAGCGTCGCGAGGAGCTCGTTCTCATCGGCCGTGAAGTCGCCCTCGCGGCGGCCCAGGGCGAGCCTGCCGTGATGCAGCTTGACGCTGGTCGTATGAAAGCGCCCGATGCCTTCGAGCTCGAGCGACTTCACTCCCTCCTCGGCCGCGCGTGCGAACTGCTCGTGGAGCACGACGTCGTCGGGCAGCCCGTGGGTCGCCACCGACGCTCCGCGCGACACGAGCGAGGCGAAATCGGCGTCCACCGCCTCGGCCGCCCGCCGCACCGCGGCGACGCGAACGCTCTTGACGCTGCCGGCGCCAGTCATAGCGGTGAGCAGCTCGCCTACCTGGCGGCTCCACCACGTTTCCCCCGAGACCGTCCCACGCTTTGGGTCCACACCTCGCTTATCGGCACCGCTGAGCCGAAATGCACCCGCAGTTACCTCAAAAAACGCTCAAGTCCTGGGCCGACACGCCGATGCAGTCCTCGTGGCCAAACCCTCCGGCCATCGCTGGACGGATGCGCACGTCCGCCGCCTGTTCTGGCGAGCGGGCTTCGGCGCCCGCCCGGAAGAGGCCGCGCACTGGGCGAAACGCGGCAGGAAGGCCACGCTGCATTGGCTTTTGCACGGCGGTCACGGCGCTCACATGGTGGGCCCGGGGCCCACCGTCGACGGCCACGGCCTCGACCCCACCAACGAGTGGGGCCACGACGTCCTCTGGTGGCTCGACCGCATGGTGCGCAGTCAGCGGCCGCTCGTCGAGCGGATGACGCTCTTCTGGCACGACCACTTCGCCACGAGCGACCAGGAGACGCCCCTGATGCTGCGTCAGAACAAGATGCTGCGCGGCCGCTCGCTCGGCTCGTTCCCGTCGCTGCTCAAGGCCGTGACCACCGACCCTGCGATGCAGCTCTTCCTGTCGCTCGCGGATTCGGACAAGGGCGCGCCCAACGAGAACTACGCGCGCGAGCTGATGGAGCTGTTCACGCTCGGCCGCGGCTACAGCGAGAACGACGTGCGCGAGGCGGCGCGCGCGCTAACCGGATTCCGCTCGCACTGGTCGCACAGCGGCGACTTCGAGGGCATCACGTACGCGGCCGAGAACCACGACCCCGGCGTCA
>DASXNY010000156.1:0-39257 GCA_036494715.1 Thermoleophilaceae bacterium | reverse complement strand
GTGGACACGCTCTATGTCGAGGGCGCGGCGAGGCTCTTGTCCGAGGACCGCGTGCAGGAGCTGTCGCAGATCGACGACCTGATGCAGCTGCTCGAGCGGCGCATGGTGCTCCTGTCGCTGCTCCGGGAGGCGCTGACGGAGCCGAGCGTGTACCTGCGCATCGGGCACGAGAACCGCGCGCCCGCCCTGCACTCGCTCAGCATCGTGGCCGCCAACTACGGCCTCGCCGGCCGCAACCTCGGCGCGGTCAGCGTTATCGGGCCGCTGCGGATGGACTACGCCCAGGCGATCGGCTCGGTGCGGCAGGCCGCCGCGGAGCTCTCGCGGTTTGTGGGCGAGCTGTACGACGAGTAGCCTCTTCCAGGGAAGAACACACAGGGTGCGGGCGTCTACCCCGGTACCCGATCAGGAGGTTCAACCTTGACCCGCAAGCGGACGTTAGTGGTCCTCGGCGCTGCGGCCGCGGCGTTGGCGGTCGCGGGCTGTGGCGGCGGAGGCAGCAGCAGCTCCTCCAGCGCCAGCTCGACCCCCGCTCCGGCCGCGAGCAGCACTCCGGCCCCGGCGAGCACCAGCGGCTCGAGCAGTAGCTCCTCCGGCGGGGGCTCGAGCCTAAAGATCTCCGCGGACAAGAGCGGGGCGCTCAAGTTCAACACCACGTCGCTGAGCGCGAAGGCCGGCAAGGTCACGATCACGATGGACAACCCGTCGCAGATCCCGCACGGCGTCGCGATCAAGGGAGGCGGCGTCAGCCAGACCGGCTCGGTCGTGCAGAGCGGCGGCAAGTCCACCGTCTCGCTCACGCTCAAGCCGGGCAAGTACGAGTTCTACTGCCCGGTGCCCGGCCACGAGCAGGCCGGCATGAAGGGCACGCTCACCGTTCAGTAGCGCAGGCAAGCGGCGCGCCTCTCCCCACGAGGCGCGCCGCGCTACTGACAAGTTCGCCGCGCTCGCTACTCTCGCTTGCGCAGATGGCGGCCACGAAGCGCGACCCATACGACGTCCTCGGCGTCCCCCGCGACGCCGACGAGCAGACGATCAAGAAGGCCTTCCGCAAGCTCGCGCGCGAACTGCATCCGGACGTGAACAAGCACGACCCGGAGGCGGAGGAGAAGTTCAAGGAGTGCGCCGAGGCCTACGAGATCCTGTCTGACTCCGAGCGCCGCGCGATCTTCGACCGCTACGGCCACGACGGGCTGGGCGCGCGCGGCTTCGAGTCGGGCTTCAGCGGCTTCGGCTCGTTCGCGGACATCTTCGACGCCTTCTTCGGCGGCGGTGATGCGTTCGGCTCCGCCTTCGGCGGGGGCGCCGGCGGCGCGATCCAGGGCGGCGACATCGCGGTCTCCGTCGAGGTGTCGCTCGCCGAGGCGGCGAGCGGCAAGGAGGTCAAGCTCGAATACGAGGCCGTCGACACCTGCGAGCACTGCCACGGCAACCGCGCCGAGCCAGGCACACCGATCGAGACCTGCGAGCGCTGCGGCGGCGCCGGCCAGCTGCGGAGCGTCACGCGCACCGCGTTCGGCCAGCTCGTCCGCTCGCACGTGTGCGACGCCTGCGGCGGCGACGGCAAGCTCGCGCGCGAGCCGTGCTCCGTGTGCCGCGGACGCGGACGCCAGGCGGGGCGGCGCACGCTCGAGGTGGACGTCCCCGCCGGCATCGCCGACGAGCAGCGCGTGCGCCTGACGGGCCGTGGCCACGCCGGCGAGCGCGGCGGCCCGGCCGGCGACCTCTACCTCCTCGTACACGTCACGCCAGATGAGCGCTTCGTGCGCGACGGCAACGACCTCGTCACGGTGATCGATCTGCCGGCGCCGCAGGCGGCGCTCGGCGCGCGCGTGAGTGTCCCCACCCTCGACGGCGACGAAGAGGTCGAGATCGAGCCGGGCACCCAGCCGGGCACGGTCGTCACCCTGCGCGGCAAGGGCATGCCGTCGCTGCGGCGTGGCCGCCGCGGCGACCAGCGCGTGGTGGTGAACGTGGTGGTGCCGCGCAAGCTCAGCGCCGAGCAGCGCGAGCTGCTCGAGCGTTTCTCGGCCACGCTCGGCGAGGAGAACCTGCGCGAGGCGAGCGACCACGAGTCGCTGTTCGCCCGCGTGAGACGGGCCCTGAGCTGATCCGGCTCTCCATTCGCGCGCCGGCGGAGGCCGCGGAGCAGGTCCTCGCCGCGCTGCTCGAGCTCGCGCCGGCGGGCTTCGAGCAGGTGGACGGCCGCGACTTCGTGGAGTTCGCGCTGTACGGCTCGCCCGGCGAGCTGCCCAGCTTCCCGGACGGCGAGGCCGAGGTCGGTGGGGTCCGCGTGCAGGTGCGTGGGGAGGAGGTGCCCGACGACTGGGAGGAGCGCTGGAAGCGCTTCCACGTGCCGGTGCTCGTGGGCGGCAGGCTGTGGGTGCGGCCGCCGTGGGAGGAGCCGGCCGTTCGCCCCGGCGTGATCGAGGTGGTGATCGATCCGGGCCGGGCGTTCGGGACGGGCACCCATCCCACCACGCGGCTCTGCCTCGAGCTGCTGCTCGAGCTCGAGCCGCGCGGTTCGTTCGCGGATCTCGGCTGCGGCTCCGGGGTGCTCGCCATCGCGGCGGCCAAGCTCGGGTTCGACCCCGTACGCGGCTACGACTCCGACCGGCTCGCGATCGAGGCGACCAACCTCAACACGCGCGAGAACGGCGTGCTGCTCGACGCCGTCGAGCGCTTCGACCTGCGCGGCGGCACACCGCCGGCCGCCGACGTGGTGGCAGCCAACCTGATGCGCCCGCTGCTACTGCGGCTCGCGGAGCTGATGCAGCCACGCCCGCGCACGCTCGTGGCCTCCGGCCTGCTCGACCACGAGGCCGACGAGGTGGCCGCCGCCTTCGCCCCACTTCGCGAGCGGCGGCGGCTCAGCATGAAGGGCTGGACCGCGCTCCTGCTCGAGGCGCGCTAGCCGGAGGCCACGTGGGGCACGTTAAGTGCCCATATGTCCCGCAACGTGCCCCACGTCCCCGCCGCCGAAGAACGCGAGCGCGCGCTCGAGCACGAGCTCGGGCCGCTCGTCGGCGATGAAGTGGCCCGCGCCCTCCACGAGGTCGACCGTCAGGTCGTCCGCGTACGGCTCGGTGCCCTGGAGCATGAACGGCTGGATCACCGGGTCGCCGGTGCCGTGCAGCCAGAGGGTCTGCGCCCGCAGGCGCTTATCGCGATAACGGCCGCCCACGAGCGCCGCGAGCTCGCGGGTGACGAAGGTGCGGTAGGTCTGCACGGACGCCCACGTGCGCTGGCGCGACTCGAACTGCCCGAGGAACACGCGCGCGGCCTGCTCGTCCCACGCTGTTGAGCTGCCGCTGACCTTGTAGGCCTGGTCGGCGGGCAGGCGGGCGAGCTGGCGCACCGCCATCTGGCCGAGCAGCGGCGCCGAGATCACCCACTGGTACCAGAAGCGGCGCAGGTCGGGCAGGCGCCGCCCCTCGATCCGCGGCCACGGATGCGCGGTGTTGAGGGCCAGGTACTGGCGCACGAGATCCGGGCGCTCGAGGCAGAGGATGAAGCCCGCCACGCCACCCCAGTCGTGCGCTATCAGACGCACGTCGCGCAGCCCAAGCGCATCGAGCAGCGCGGCCAGGTCGGCGGCGAACTCGCGCTTCTCGTAACCGCTGGGCGGCGCCTCGGACCAGCCGAAGCCGCGCAGGTCCGGGCAGATCACCCGGTAGCGCTCGGCAAGGCCCGGGATGATCCCCCGCCACTCCCACCAGTTCTGCGGCCAGCCGTGTACGCAGACGACCGGCTCCCCGGAGCCGGCCTCGGCGACGTGCAGGCGAACACCACCCGCATCCACCCAGCGGTGCGAGACGCCCGGCAGCTCGGGCAGCGGGCGCTTCACTCGTCCTCGGCGTAGGCGGCGAGCCCCCAGAGATCGCGCCATTCGTAGTCCGGGCGCTCCTCGCCGGGCGCCGACTCGACGTAGCGGTTGATCCACGCGGTCCGGCAGCCCGCGCGCTGCGCCGGCGGTATGTCGTACTTGAAGCCGAACGCCACGTGCAGCACGTCTGCGGGGTCCTCGCCGAAGCGCTCGAGCGCCTGGCGGAAGACGTCGTCGGAGGGCTTGTAGGCGCCAGCGTCCTCGGCGACGAACACGTCGTCGAACGGGACCTCCAGCTGGCGCACGCTGTGCTCGATGATGTCGCGGTCGGTGTTGGAGATGATCGCGAGCTTCATGCCCGCCGCGCGCACGCGCGTGAGAGCGGGGCGCGTGTCCGGGAACGGCTGCCAGCTGCGCATCGAGCGCACGAGCGCCTCGGCGTCGTCGTCGGTGACGGTGTAGCCGCGCTCGCCGGCCCAGGCGCGCAGGCTCTCCGCGAGGATCTGCTTGTACGGCATGTACGGGCCGCGCACGAGCTCGAACTGGAGCTCCTCCCAGCGCCGTCCGAGCGCCCGCCCGTTTGGCGCGTCGGCGTCACCCTCGCGCAGCGCGAGCGCGTACAGGAAGGCCGCCGCGCCGCCATCCCAGTCGATGAGCGTGCCGTAGCAATCGAAGGTCGCCAGCCGGGCCCGGGGCATCAGGCCCGCCAGCCTACACTTCAACTGTGTCCTTAATTGAGAAGGTCAAGTCCGATACAGCAAGCGCGCTCAAGTCGGGAGACAGGGAGCGCGTTCAGGCTCTACGCCTGATCACAAACGAGCTGCAAAAGGCCGCCAAGGAGTCCTCTGACGGGGACGAGACGGCCGTGCTCCAGCGCGAGCGCAAGCGCCGCCTCGAGGCCGCCGAGGCCTATTCGGACGCCGGCCGCGACGACCTCGCCGCGGGCGAGCGGCGCGAGGCCGAGATCATCGAGCAGTACATGCCCGAGCAGCTCTCCGACGAGGAGCTGCACGCGATCGTGGGCGACGCGGTGGCCGAGTCCGGCGCCGACTCGCCGAGGGACATGGGCAAGGTCATGTCGCTGGTCATGCCGCAGCTGCAGGGGCGCGCGGACGGCAAGCGCGTATCTGCCGTAGTCCGTGAGAAGCTAGACGCGTAGTGCGGACGCAGCTCGAGCTCACCAACGATGTCGCCAAGGAGCTGGCGGGTCCGGGTGACGCGATCATGCGCACCCTCGAAGCTCACCTCGACGCCGAGCTGTTCCTGCGCGGCAATGTGCTGACGCTGGACGGCGAGCCCGACGCGGTGCAGACCGCGCAGGCCGTCGTGCGCGAGTTGTCGGACCTCGTGCGCCAAGGTCACGAGATCGCGCCCGGCACGATCTCGGCGATCACCGGTGCGCTCGACGCGCACGAGAGCCCGAGCCAGATCCTCGAGGACGTCGTCTGGCGCCACCGCGGGCTCAAGGTCGCGCCCAAGACCGTCAACCAGAAGCGCTACGTCGACGCCATCCGCGAGCAGACGATCACGATCGGCATCGGTCCGGCCGGCACGGGCAAGTCGTTCCTCGCCGTGGCGATGGCGGTGGCCGCCCTGTCGCGCCGCGAGGTCAACCGCATCGTCCTGACCCGCCCCGCTGTCGAGGCGGGCGAGCGGCTCGGCTTCCTGCCAGGCGACCTGATGGCCAAGGTCGACCCGTACCTGCGCCCGCTCTTCGACGCGCTCTACGACATGCTCGAGCCCGAGCGCGTGAACCAACATCTCGAGCGCGGCGTGATCGAGGTCGCACCCCTGGCGTTCATGCGCGGCCGCACGCTCAACGACTCGTTCATCATCCTCGACGAGGCCCAGAACACGAGCCCGGAGCAGATGAAGATGTTCCTCACGCGGCTCGGCTTCAACTCGAAGATGGTCGTCACCGGCGACATCACCCAGATCGACCTCGCGAAGGACCAGCGCTCGGGCCTCGTCGTGATCGGCGACATCCTGGGGGACGTCGAGGACATCTCGTTCGTGCGCTTCGGTGGCGAGGACGTAGTGCGCCACAAGCTCGTCCAGCGGATAGTCGCGGCCTACAACGAGTACGCGGAGAAGCAGGCGCCCGAGCTGCGGACCGCTCGCACCGACCGGCGCTGACCGTCGAGCTCGAGATCCAGGGCGACGACTCGGACCAGGTGCGCCGGGCCGCCGAGGCTGCGCTCGCGGCCATCGGGGTGGGGGACGGGCACCTGGCGATCGCGTTCGTCGACGCGGACGAGATCCAGGCGCTCAACCGCGAGCACCGCGCGCTCGACAAGCCCACGGACGTGCTCTCGTTCCCGGTCGACGGCGCCGGACCCGACACGGCCGGGCCGCGCGAGCTCGGCGACGTCGTGATCTGCCGCGAGCACACGAGCGACGTCGTCGAGGCGGTGGTGCACGGCGTGCTCCACCTGTGCGGCTACGACCACGAGAACGACTCTGGGGAGATGCTCGAGCTGCAGGACCGTGTGGTCGAGGAGCTGCGAGCGTGAGCGAGCCCGGTCTTCGCAGCGGCTTCGTGGCGCTTGCCGGGCGGCCGAACGTGGGCAAGTCCACGCTCGTCAACCGCGTGGTGGGCCAGAAGGTGGCGATCGTGTCCGACAAGCCGCAGACCACGCGCCGGGCGATCCGTGGCGTGGCCAGCGCGGATGACTGGCAGCTCGTGCTGGTCGACCTGCCGGGTGTGCAGCGCCCGCGCGACCCGCTCACCGAGCGCATGCAGTCGCGCATGCAACGCGAGCTCGCGGAGTCCGACGCCGCCCTGTTCGTCCTCAACTGCGAGCAGAAGATCGGCCCGGGGGACCAGTTCATCGCGGCCGCGATCCGCGAGGTCGGTTTGCCCACCGTCACCGTGCTCAACAAGATCGACAGGCTGCGTCCTCCGCAGGTTGCCGAGGCGCTCAGCGCGGCCGCCGAGCTCGACGTGCAGGGCGAGCTCTTCCCGGTGAGCGCGAAGACGGGGGAGGGCGTGGGGGACCTCGTCGAGCACCTCGTCTCGCTGCTGCCGGAGGGGCCGTTCTTCTACCCGCCCGACGAGCGCACGGACCTGTCCGAGTCGGTCCAGCTCGCCGAGCTGATCCGCGAGCAGGTGCTGCGGCGCACGCGCGAGGAGCTGCCGCACGCCGCCGAGGTCGAGGTGGAGGAGGTCGAGGAGCGCGACGACGGCCTGCTCGTGATCAGCGCGCGCGTGTGGGCGGAGACCGAGTCGCAAAAGGCGATCCTGATCGGGGCAGGCGGGCGCATGGTGCGCGCGATCGGTACGGCCGCGCGCAACGAGATCGAGGCGGCGCTCGGGCGTCGCGTGCATCTCGACCTCAGCGTGCGCGTGCGCAAGGGCTGGCGCCGCGACGAGGCGCTGCTCGACCGGTTGGGGATCGACTGACGCCGCGTCGTCAGTCCGGCCAGCCGGCCGCCTCCAGCGCCGCGTCCACGTCGAGGTACTCCTCGGTGCGCACCGGCACGCCGTCCCTGAAGCGGCTCACGAATGCCAGCGGCACGGTCAGCTCCGCGCCGCCGGCGGACGGCTGCGCGGTCATCGTCCCCACCTGCACCACGACATCGCCGGCGTCGATGTAGCGCTCACCCTCGTAGTGGAGGCCCTGCACGGTGTCCCGCCAGTCCTCGAGGTAGGCGCGGATCTCCGCCTGCCCGTGGAGCGTGCGCGCCGACGGATTGGCCTCGGCGATCTCCCACTCGGCGTCGGGGGCGAGGCAGGCGACCATCGCGCCGATGTCGCCGCGGTTGAACGCCGCCTCGATCTCGCGGATGGCCCTTACCTCCAGCTCGCCCACGGCAGCGAGTATCTCCGCCCGGGCGGTCATCCCGCCACCTCCGCGGGAGCGCCGTCGAGGACGAAGTCGCGCACCAGGTCGGCGAGCCGCTCTGGTTGGTCGAACGGCACGAACGTGTAGCTGTCGTCGATCAGCTCGAGGCGCCCGTTCGGGAGCCGGTCGAGCAGGCGTTCGGCCAGCTCCACCTTGAAGAAGCGGTCCTCGCGCGCCCAGGCGAGCAGCACCGGACGGTCGAAGTCGCGCAGTCGCTCGGCGGCGGCCAGCGTGTCCTTATTCGACACCGCGCGCACGAACCTCTCGGTGTCCCGGCGGATCGCCCGGTTGCCGAAGTAGTTGTCGAGCGCGCCCTTGGCCACCTCGTCCGGGATGCCGCGCTTGGACAGCCAGCCGAACCCCAGCGGGCTGTTGCGGACCGCACGGATGCGCACGGGCTGGAGCGCGAAGCCGAGTACGCCCGGGACCTTCGCTGCCCACTGCAGCGCCCGGAATGCCGGCGGGAAGAACTGCTCGAACGCGTCGCAGGGCGTGAGCACGAGGCGCGCGACCCGGTCCGGGTGCTCGGTGACGACGAGCTGGCAGATCGCGCCGCCCGTGTCGTTGCCGACGAGCGTGACGTCGCGCAGGTCGAGCTTCTCCATCAGCTCGGCGATCATGCCAGCGACCGAACGCGGGCTGAGCTCGGCGTCCGGCTTCATCGGCCGCCGGTGCGCGCCCAGCGGGAGCTCGGGGACGATGCAGCGGGCGTCGCCGGCGAGCAGGGGGACGACCGGCGCCCAGAGCATGCCGCTCGCGAGCAGGCCGTGGACGAACAGGATCACCGGGCCGTCACCGCCCGTGTCCGCGTACTCGATGGTGCCGGCTGAAAGTTGGATCTCACGACTGGTTTTCACGGGATCTCCCATCTACTATTCACATACAGGCTGTACGGATTATGCATACAGACAGTACGAATGTCAAACGTGCGGGGTCGAAGGCCGCGCAGTCGGAGGCCACGCGGGCCAAGCTCGTGAAGGTCGCGCGCAGGCTGTTCGCGAAGAACGGCTATGCGGCGGTCGGCACCGAGGAGGTGGTGAAGAAGGCGGGCGTTACGCGCGGCGCCCTCTACCACCAGTTCGAGGACAAGAAGGACCTCTTCCGCGCGGTCTTCGAGCAGGTCGAGGCCGAGGTGGCGGAGGGGATCGCCATGCGTGCCGCCGCGACGTCCGCCGAGCCAATCGAGGCGCTACGCATCGGCGCGCGGCTGTGGCTCGACGCCTGCCTCGATCCGGAGGTGCGCCGCATCGTGCTGCTCGACGCGCCCGCCGTGCTCGGCTTCGAGGAGTGGCGCCAGATCGTCGGGCGCTACGGCCTCGGCATATTGGCGGCCGGGCTGGGCGCCGCGATGGACGCGGGCGCGATCGCGCGCCAGCCCGTCATGCCGCTAGCCCACGTGCTCACCGGCGCCCTCGACGCCGCGGCCCTCTACGTCGCCGAGTCAGACGATCCAGAGACCGCCCGAACAGAGATGGACCCCGTCCTCGAGCGTCTTGTCGAGACCCTCCGTCCCTAGGCCTATGACCTATGACCGATGACCCATGACCGCTGAACCTAAAATCCGCCCTGTGGACTTCCAGCCGACCTTTGACGACCGCGGCCTCATCCCCTGCATCGTTCAAGACGCCCGCAGCGGCGAGGTGCTCACGCTCGCCTACATGAACGAGGAGGCGCTCGCGCGCACGCGCGCGACCGGGGAGACCCATTTCTGGAGCCGCTCGCGCCAGGAGCTGTGGCACAAGGGCGAGACCTCAGGCAACGTGCAGAAGGTGCGCCGCCTGCGCTACGACTGCGACGCCGACGCGCTCGTCGCCCTGGTGGACCCCGCGGGCCCAGCCTGCCACACGGGCGAGCGCACCTGCTTCTACCGCGGCGAGATGGAGCCGACGGCCGCCGAGGCGCTCGCCACGCTCGAGCGCACGGTGGCCGAGCGCAAGGCCGCGCCCACCTCCGGCAGCTACACCGCCGAGCTGCTCGCCGACCCGGCGCAGATCGGCGAGAAGGTCCAGGAGGAGGCGGAGGAGGTGGCCCGCGCCGCCGCCGAGGAGTCCGACCAGCGCGTGCGCGAGGAGTCCGCGGACGTGCTCTACCACCTCACCGTGCTGCTCGCCGCGCGCGGCCTGTCGCTGGCCGACGCCTTCGAGGAGCTGAATGCCCGTCGCCGCTGACATCGACGTCCAGCCCGGCCTGGAGGAGGTGCGCCGGCTCGCGCGCGATCACAGCGTCGTGCCGTTGCGCCACACCTTCATCAGCGACACCGAGACGCCCGTGTCCGCGTACCTGAGGCTGCGCGGCGAGGGGCCGTCGTTCCTGCTCGAGTCCGCGGAGCAGGGACAGCGCTTCGGGCGCTGGTCGTTTCTCGGGGTGCAGCCGCGCTCGGTGATCCGGCTCGAGGACGGCGTACTCACGGTGGGCGGCGAGCGGCGCGAGTTCGACGACCCCTACGCGGCCGTGGCCGAGGAGCTCGAGCGCTACCGCGTGGCGCCGCTGCCCGACCTGCCGCCGTTCTCGGGGGGAGCCGTGGGCATGTTCGGCTACGACCTCGTGCGCTGGTTCGAGCCGAGCGTCGGGGAGCCGAACCCCGACGAGGTCGGCCTGCCCGAGCTGGCGCTGATGGTCTCGGACGTGCTGCTGGCCTTCGACCACCTCAAGCACGAGGTCACCGTGCTGGCCAACGTGTTCGCCGAGCCGAGCGCGGGCGATCTCGAGGCGAGCTACGACGAGGCCGTCGGCGCCATCGCAGACGTGCGCGAGCGCCTGGCGGCCCCGATCCCGCGCGCCGCGGCGGGCGTGCGCGACGTGCCGCGCTTCGCCTCCAACATCGGCTCGGACGGCTTCGCCGCGGCGGTGGAGAGCGCGAAGGAGTACATCCGCGCCGGCGACATCTACCAGGTGGTGCCGAGCCAGCGCTGGAGCGCGGACGCGCCCGTAGAGGCGTTCTCGATCTACCGCGGGCTGCGCACGGTCAACCCGAGCCCGTACATGTACTTCCTCGACTTCGAGGACTTCGAGATCGCGGGGGCGTCACCGGAGGCGCTCGTGAAGGTGACCGGCCGCCGCGCCGAGCAGCGCCCGATCGCCGGCACGCGGCCGCGCTCCGGCAGCGTGGAAGAGGACTTCGAGCGCGCGAAGGGGCTGCTCGAGGACGAGAAGGAGCGCGCCGAGCACGTGATGCTCGTCGACCTCGCGCGCAACGACCTCGGGCGCGTGTGCGAGTACGGCACGGTCAGCGTCGAGGAGCTGATGGCCGTCGAGAGCTACTCGCACGTGATGCACATCGTGTCCTCGGTGGCGGGCACGCTGCGCGAGGGCGTGACGGCGATGGACGCGCTGCGCGCCTCGCTGCCCGCGGGCACGCTCTCGGGCGCGCCCAAGATCCGCGCGATGCAGATCATCGACGAGCTCGAGCCGGTCAAGCGCGGCGCCTACGGCGGCGCGATCGGCTACCTGAGCTACACCGGCGACCTCGACACCTGCATCTACATCCGCTCAGCCCTGATCAAGGACGGCCAGATTCACGTGCAGGCAGGCGGGGGCATAGTGGCCGACAGCGAGGCCCAATATGAGGTGGCTGAGACTGAGGCGAAGGCGGGAGCGGTGATGGCTGCCGTGGAGTTGGCGTGCAAGCAGAGGGAGTGGGCCTAATGAGTCCGCGGTCCGCAGTCCGCAGTCGGCAGAGACGACTGGACCGGCGCCCTGCGGACTGCGGACTGCGGACTGAAATGCGCGTTCTCCTCATCGACAACTACGACTCCTTCACCTACAACCTCGTCCAATACCTGGGCGAGCTCGGGGCTGAGCTCGAGGTGGTCCGGAACGACGCCGCTTCCGCCGACGAGATCCTCGAGCGGGCGCGCGGGGGCAAGGCGATCGTGTCGCCGGGCCCGTGCTCGCCGAGCGAGGCGGGCGTGTCGGTGGACGCGATCCGGCTGCTCGCGGAGAACGGGACGCCGGTGCTCGGCGTCTGCCTCGGCCACCAGGCGCTGGCACAGGCGTTCGGCGGAAAGGTCGTGCGCGGCCAGCCGGTGCACGGCAAGACCGCCGCGGTCGAGCACGACGGCAGGACCATCTTCACGGGCCTCGAAAACCCGCTCGTGGCCGGCCGCTACCACTCGCTGGTGGTCGACCCCGATCTGCCCGACTGCCTCGAGGCCTCGGCACGCTCGGGCGAGGTGCTGATGGGAATCCGCCACCGCGAGCTGCCCGCCGAGGGCGTGCAGTTTCACCCCGAGTCCGTGCTCACCGAATCCGGCAAGAAGATGCTCCAGAACTTCCTCGAGGCGTCGGGCTGATGTCGAACCCGCTGCTCACCGAGGCGATCGACAAGGTCGCCTCGGGCGCCAACCTCTCAACCGACGAGGCGGCAAGCGTGATGCGCGAGGTGATGGAGGGCCACGGCTCCGAGGTGCAGACCGCGGCGTTCCTGATCGCGCTGCGCACCAAGGGCGAGACGGTGGAGGAGCTGACCGGCTTCGCGCGCACGATGCGCGACCTCTCGCGGCGCGTGGAGGTGGACCACGACGACCTGCTCGACACCGCCGGGACTGGCGGTGGCCCGCCGACCTTCAACGTGTCCACCACGGCTGCGATCGTCGCCGCCGGCGCCGGCTGCAAGGTGGCCAAGCACGGCGGCCGCTCGAACACGGGCCAGTCCGGTTCGGCCGACCTGCTCGAAGCGCTCGGTGCGCAGCTCGACATCGAGCCCCCCGCGATCGCCGATTGCATCGATGAGATCGGCTTCGGCTTCATGTTCGCGCCGCATCACCACAGCGCGATGCGCCACGTCGTGCCGGTGCGCAAGGAGCTCGCCGTGCGCACGCTGTTCAACTTCCTCGGCCCGCTCACCAACCCGGCCGGCGCCACCCGCCAGGTGATCGGAATTTCCGATCCCACCAAGCTCGCGCCGGTCGCCGAGGCCCTGTCTGCGCTCGGTTGCCGAAGCGGGTTGGTAGTGTCGAGCGCGGATGGGCTTGACGAGATCAGCGTCTCCGCGGAGACCCGCGTCATGGAGGTAAAAGAGGACGGTGTCGAGGCCTTCAGCGTGAGCCCTGGCGACTTAGGCGTAGAGCCGATCCCATTCGACTCGCTGCGCGCCGGCGGCCCTGAGCGAAGTGCCGAGATCGCGCGCGCCGTGCTCGCCGGCAAGCACTGTCCCGAGCGCCCGCTGACGCTGCTGAATGCCGGGGCGGCGATTTACGTCGGCGGCAAGGCCGGCTCGATCGCGGACGGCGTGACGAAGGCCGCCGAGGCGATCGACTCGGGTGCCGCCGCCGACGTCCTCGAGCGCTACGTCAAACGGACCAGGGAGCTCGCGCCGGTCTGATGCCGGTCCGCCTCGAACAACTGATCAACGCGACCCGCCAGCGGATGGAGCAGCGCAAGAGCGCGCGGCCGCTGGCCGAGCTCGAGCGCGAGGTCGCCGAGCGCGGCGAGGGCAGGCCATTCGGCGAGGCGCTCGCGCATCCCGGCACCTCGCTCGTGGCCGAGTACAAGCGGCGCTCGCCGTCGGCGGGGGTGATCCGCGAGGGCGCGAGCGTCACCGAGGTGGTGCAGGCATACGAGCGCGGCGGCGCGGCAGCGCTGTCGGTGCTCACTGAGCAGGACCACTTCGGCGGCACGCTCGACGACCTCGTCGAGGCGCGCGCCGCCAGCTCGCTGCCGATCCTGCGCAAGGACTTCACGCTCGATCCGTATCAGCTCTACGAGGCGCGCGCCGCGGGCGCCGACGCCGTGCTGCTCGTGATCGGCTCGCTTCACCCCGACGACCTGGCGCACCTCTACGACGAGGCGAGCTCGCTCGACCTCGACGCCCTGGTCGAGATCCACAACGAGGACGAGCTCGAGGTCGCGCTCGAGCTCGACGCCGACATCATCGGGATCAACAACCGCAACCTCGAGGACTTCACGGTCGACCTCAGCCGCACCTACGACCTGCTGGCGGACGTCCCGGCCGGCAAGACCGTCGTCTCGGAGTCCGGCATCGTCTACCGCGAGCAGGTCGACGAGCTCGAACGAGTAGGCGTCGACGCCGTCCTCGTAGGCGAGACCCTGATGCGCGCAGCCAACCCGGAGTTCGCGACGCGGGAGTTGTGCGGGGCCGAGGACACGCTGGTCGATTAGCAACTGGCGGAAGCCCTGTGAGCTGCGGTTAATATCGGTCTTAAGTGGCCTCCGCTCCTTTCGACCCCGCGGCCGTCGCCTCGCTTGGCTCACGCCTTGCCGAGAACGTCGCGCGGGCGGTGAAGGTTCCGGAGACGTCGCTGCGCAACATCATCGTCGCGCTGATGTCCGAGGGCCACGTGCTGATCGAGGACTACCCGGGCGTCGGCAAGACCGCGCTGGCGCGCGCGCTCGCCCGCTCGATCGATGCCGAGTACTCCCGCCTCCAGTGCACGGCGGACATGCTGCCCGGCGACGTCGTGGGCACCAACGTCTACAACCAGCGCGAGAACCGCTTCGAGTTTCGCCCGGGCCCGATCTTCGCCAACGTCGTGCTGGTCGACGAGATCAACCGCGCTTCCCCCAAGACCCAGTCCGGCCTGCTCGAGTGCATGCAGGAGCGGCACGTGACGGTGGACGTCACCACGCACGAGTTGGCCCGCCCGTTCATGGTGATCGCCACCCAGAACCCGATCGAGTACGAGGGCACCTTCCCGCTGCCGGAGGCGCAGCTCGACCGCTTCATGGTGCTGCTGCGGCTCGGTTATCCGAGCGCCAGCGACGAGGCCGACATGCTCGCGGAGCACGCCGCCCGCGACCACGTGATGGACCTCGAGCCGGTGACGGAGGTGAGCGAGGTGCTCGCGGCACAGGCCGCGGTGGCGAACGTGCACGCGAGCGACGCGCTGCGGCGCTACGTGGTCGCGGTGCTCGACCGCACGCGCGTCGATGGGCGCACCGAGCTCGGCGCGAGCCCGCGCGCGGGGCTGATGCTGCTCAAGGCCGCGAAGGCGCTGGCCGCGCTCGACGGGCGTGACCACGCGCTCCCGGATGACGTCCAGGCGCTCGCCGAGACCGTGCTCACGCACAGGCTCCTGCTCGCCCCCGACGCGGTCGGCGTGGCGCGGGCCGACATCGTGCGCGACGCGCTGGAGCGAGTACCCGCGCTATGAGCCGGGCACTCCGGGCTGTCTGCTTCGGGGTGCTGCTGTGCATTGGCGGCGGGGCGTTCGATCTGCCCTCGCTGTACGTCCCGGGCATCGGGCTCATGCTGCTCGGGCTCAGCGCGATCGTGTGGGTGTGGCTCGCCTTCTTCGGCGCGAAGGTGGTGCGCGAGCACGGGCCGGCCACGGTGCAGGAGAACGAGCCCTACCCGCTACGGCTGCGGGTGGACACGGGCTTGGTTCCGCCGCCGTCGGGCGAGCTGGTCGAGCCGCTGCTCCGGCGCGAGCTGTCGGCGAACGACCCGCGCTCGCGGAAGGTGAAGGTCAACGTGCGCTTCGAGCGCCGCGGCCGGCGCAAGATCGAGCCCGCCAAACTCGTGATCCGCGACCCGCTGTCGCTATCGGTCCGGGAGGCCACGAGCGCGGAGGCCGAGGTGCTCGTGCTGCCGCGGATCGAGCCGGTGACGGTGGGGGCGTCGTCGGGGATGGCGGGCCTCGAGACGGTCAGCGGCTCGCTCACCGAGGCGGCCGCGGAGCTCGAGCTGCACTCGCTGCGCCCCTACCGGGCGGGCGCCCCGGCGTCGCGCATCCACTGGCCCACCGTGGCCCGCACGCGCGTGATGATGGAGCGGCGGCTCGTGGCCGAGTCGGACGCCCGGCCGCTCGTGGTGCTCGACCCGAGCAACCCGGCGAGCGGCGAGGAGCTCGACAAGGCAGTGCGCGCGGCGGCGTCGCTCGTGGTGCACCTGGCGCGGCGCGCGCACGGCTGCTCGCTGCTCCTCCCCGGCCAGCGCCGCCCGATCGACCTCGACGGCGAGCTGCGCGGCTGGCCGGCGCTGCACGCCCGCCTGGCCCTGCTCGAGGCCAGCGAGGGCGCGCCGCAGTCGCGCCGGCTCGAGCGGAGCGGCGCCCTCTACTGGGTGAGCGCGAGCGGCGGCAGCGCGCCGCCCGGGATGAAGCGCGGGGCCGGCTCCTACTTCATCACGCCCACGCCGGTGAGCGGCCGCGTGCCGGCGTTCACGGTGGCGGGCTGCGCCGGCTACCGGCTCGGCTCGGCGCGTGACAGGAGGGCCGCGTGAGCGGGCTCGCCGCGCGCGTCGGCACGCGCGCCTCCCCTGGGGCGCCCGCCCGTACGAATCCGCTGCTCAGCCACGCCGCGCTCCAGCTGCTGATCCGCCTTTCCACCTTCCTCGCGCTGGCGGCGTTCGCGCTCGCCCACTGGGAGCTCGTGCTCACGCACCCGCCGCTCGGCCGCAGCCTGGCGCTACTCGCCCTCTGCGCCGCGGGCGGGATCGCTCTGTGGGCAACCGGCGAGGTGCAGATGCCGCTGTTCGCCGCGCGCGCGGCGCGCGTGCTGATCGTCCTCGCGCTCGTAGTGCTCGGTCTGATGGTGTCGGGGCTCCGCGCGCACTACATCTGGGTCCACCACTGGGGCTCCTTCGGGGACCACCTCAACCACGGGCTGCTCGGCGCGCAGGCAGCCACCTATCCGTACCGCGGCGGCGACCACTGGGTGCGTCTGACGCTGCAGCTCGCGGCACCGGCCTTCCTCGTCCCCGCGGCGGCGCTCGCCTTCTGGCCCAGCAAGCGCTACGGGGGCGCCCTGCGGACGCTGTCACTCGTGCTGCTGATCGTCTTCTACGGGATGGCGCTCGTGGAGCGCTCGCCCTCCGGCCAGGTGGGTCGCGGCCTGGTCCTCCTGCTGCTGATCGCCGCCTGGCTGTGGCTGCCGCGACTCGAGCTGCGCGACGCGGGCGGCGCCGTCTGGGTGGTGCTGTGCGCCGCGCTCGTGGCGATGCCGGTGGCCGCGATCCTCAATGCCAACAAGAGCTGGTTCGACTACCGCAACTGGCGCGTGCTCGGCAACACCCCCGGCGTGACCTACAGCTGGAACCAGAGCTACGGCCCGATCAACTGGCCGCGCCGCGGCACCACGCTGCTCTACATGCAGGCCAACCGGCCCTACTACTGGAAGGCCGAGACGCTCAACGACTTCAACGGCCGCGCCTGGGTCAGGACCAGCGCGAACACGAGCGTCAACGCCGCCTCGGAGCTGCCCACGAAGCCCAACCACAAGTGGTTCCAGCAGATCAAGGTGACCGTGGCCGGGCTGCGCAGCGACCAGCTGATCGGCGCCGGGACCCCGCAGTCCGTGAGCGCCAACGCGGGCGCGGCCGAGCTGGGCGGCGACGGCACGGTCACAGCCACCGGGCATCCGCTGCACGACAGCGAGAACTACTCGATGGTCACCTACGTGCCCGAGCCCACAGTCAAGGAGCTGCAGGCCGTGGACACGTCCGACTACGAGGACTACTTCAACGTCTACACGCGCTTCACGCTGCCGGCGCAGCTGGGCAACGGCGTCACGGAGAACGTGCGCTTCGACCCGGGCCTCTGGCACCAGAACAGCGGTGACCCCGTAGCAGGCACGCTCGCCCAGCACTCGCCCTACGCGCCGATGTACCGGCTGGCGAAGCGGCTCGAGGCCAAGTCGCCCAGCGTCTACGACATGGTGCGCAACGTCGAGCGCTATCTCGGCACCGCCACCTTCAACTACGACGAGCACCCGCCGCTGCGGAAGTACCCGCTCGAGTCGTTCCTGACCAAGGACCACATCGGCTACTGCCAGCAGTTCTCCGGCACGATGGCGCTGATGCTGCGGATGGCCGGCATCCCCGCGCGGGTCGCGAGCGGCTTCGCGCCGGGCACCCCGCAGCCGGACGCGCCGGGCGTCTACAAGGTGCGTGACTTCGACGCCCACGCCTGGGTGGAGGTCTACTTCAACGACATCGGCTGGGTCACGTTCGACCCCACCCCGTCGGCGTCGCCCGCCTCCTCGCAGAGTGACGACATCACGCAGCAGGTCACCGGGGATCCACGCAAGCCGCCGAGCCTCTCGGGTCTGCCGGCGGCCACCCGCAAGCCCGACATCGCCCCGGGCTCGACAACCCCCGGCGGCGGGGCGACGCTCTCGTGGTGGATGCTGGTCGTCGCGCTCGTGCTGGTACTCGCGCTGGCGGCCGCGGGCTGGCGGGTACGGCGCGTCGCGCAGAGGCGGGCCCAGATGCGGCCCGACGAGCTGGCGCTCCAGGACCTGAGTTCGCTGCTCGCGCGCATCGGCAGTCCCGTGCGCGACGGCACGACGCTGATCGGCGTGGAGCGCATATTGAGGCGCCGGGCAGGTCCCGAGGCCGGCGACTACGCGCGCCGGCTGCGCGAGTACCGCTACGGGGCGGCCGGGGCGAAGCTGCCGGGTGGACACGACCGCCGCGCGCTGCGCAAGGCGCTCGCCCACCGCATGGGCCGCCTGCGCGCGTTCCGCGCGCTGCCGCCCTTGCACTTCTAGGCACACTTGAGGTCGGCTTCTTAAAAACCCTTCCCGTTCCCCTGGGCGGGGCCATGCCACTATTGCCGGGTGGCGACGAAGGTCAAGATCTGCGGCATCACCAACCTCGAGGACGCCCGCCTGGCGGCGGAGCTCGGCGCCTGGGCGATCGGGCTGATCTTCTGGGACGGCAGCTCGCGCAGCTGCGACCTCGACGCGGCTGAGGAGATTGGCGCGGAGCTGCGCCGCCAGGTCGAGCCGACCGGAGTGTTCGTCAACTCGACCCTGGACGAGATCGCCTACGTGGCGGACCGCTGCTCGCTCGCAATGGTGCAGCTGCACGGCGACGAGGGCCCGGCTTTCTGCCGGGAGGTGGGGCGGCGCACCGGCTGCAAGGTGATCAAGGCGGCGCGCGTGAA
Source organism: Thermoleophilaceae bacterium (assembly GCA_036494715.1). GTDB lineage: Bacteria > Actinomycetota > Thermoleophilia > Solirubrobacterales > Thermoleophilaceae > JAICJR01. The sequence continues at coordinate 20,739 of DASXNY010000156.1, read as the reverse complement.
GGACGCCGGCAGCATCCGCGCCCTTGCCGGGTTCGAGACCGACTACCACCTGCTCGACGCCTACCGGCCCGACCGTCTGGGCGGCACGGGGGAGACCTTCCAGTGGGACCTCGTCCCGGTGCACCGCCGCCACGTGCCGATCATCCTGTCCGGCGGGCTCACGGCCGAGAACGTGGCCGACGGCATCGCCGCCACGCACCCGTTCGCGGTCGATACCGCCAGCGGCACCGAGGCCTCGCCCGGCGTCAAGGATCCCGCCAAGATGAAGGCGTTCTTCCGGGCCGTCGAGCGCGCCGACGCCGTCACCGGCCAGCAGGTCCACGCGTGAGCCAGATCGAGCAGCGCTTCGGCCCCTACGGCGGGCGCTACGTGCCCGAGACGCTGATCCCGGCGCTCGACGAGCTCGAGGCCGCCTGGCTCGAGGCGCGCGACGACCCCGGCTTCCGGCTCGAGCTGGCGACGCTGTTGCGCGACTACGTCGGCCGGCCCACGCCCCTCTACCACGCGGCTCGGCTCTCGGAGGTGGCGGGCCGCAACCTCTACCTGAAGCGCGAGGACCTGAACCACACGGGCGCGCACAAGGTCAACAACGCTCTCGGCCAGGTGCTGCTCGCCAAGCGCATGGGCAAGACGCGCATCATCGCCGAGACGGGTGCCGGCCAGCACGGGGTGGCCACCGCCACGGCGTGCGCTCTGCTCGACATCGAGTGCGTCGTCTACATGGGCACCGAGGACATGCGCAGGCAGAAGCCCAACGTCGAGCGCATGGGCCTGCTCGGCGCCACGGTGCAGCCCGTCGAGTCCGGCGCGCGCACGCTCAAGGAGGCGGTGAGCGAGGCGATCCGCGACTGGGTGGCGAGCGCCGACAACACGCACTACGTGATCGGCTCGGTGGTGGGACCCGCGCCGTTCCCGGCGCTCGTACGCGACCTTCAGCGCGTGATCGGCGACGAGGCGCGCGAGCAGTTCCTCGAGCGCACGAGCCGGCTGCCGGCGCGCGTGATCGCCTGCGTGGGCGGCGGCTCCAACTCGCTCGGCACGTTCATGGCCTTCGTCGAGGACGGCGGAGTCGAGCTGATCGGCGTCGAGGCCGCCGGCGCGGGCATCGACACCGGACGCCACGGCGCGCCGCTCACCACGAACGCCCGCGGCGTGTTGCACGGCTCGATGTCCGCGGTGCTGCAGGACGAGGAGGGTCAGATCCTCGAGGCGCACTCGATCTCCGCCGGGCTCGACTACCCGGGCTCGGGACCCGAGCACGCCTACCTGCGCGACACGGGCCGCGCCACCTACCTGGCCGTGACCGACGACGAGGCCGTCGACGCCTTCCGGCGCACCTGCAAGCTCGAGGGCATCATCCCCGCGCTCGAGTCCTCGCACGCGATCGCCTGGGCCCTCGCCAACCCCGGGCCGGGGCCGGACCTGATCACGCTGTCCGGCCGCGGGGACAAGGATCTCGCCGAGGTGCTCGGGCTTGAGTGACCGCATCGCCGCCGCCTTCGCCTCGCACGGGCGCAAGGCGGCACTCATGCCGTACCTGATGGGCGGCTTCCCCGACCTCGACACATCGCGCGCGGTGGGGGAGGCCTGCATCGACGCAGGCGCCGATCTGCTCGAGCTGGGCGTGCCATTCTCCGACCCGCTCGCCGACGGTCCGGTAATCCACGCCGCGGCCACGGACGCGCTGGCCGCGGGGGCCACGATCCACGGCGTGCTGCGCGTGTGCGAGGGGCTCTCTGGGCGCGTGCCGGTGGTCCTGATGGTGTACGCCAACGTTGTGCTCGCCGGCGGCGACAGCGGCTTCGTCGAGCGCGCCGCCGCCGCGGGCGCGGCGGGCCTGATCGTGCCGGACCTGCCGCACGACGAGGCACGCGAGCTACGCGGCGTCTGCGACGCGCAGGGGCTCGCGCTCGTGCCGCTCGCGGCGCCCAACACGCCGCCCGAGCGGCTGATGCGGATAGCCGAGGACGCGCGCGGCTTCGTCTACACGGTGTCGCTGGCGGGGACGACCGGCGAGCGCAGGGAGCTGCCGCCCGAGCTGGGCGCCACCGTCGAGCGCGTGCGCGACGCCGCGAGCGTCCCCGTGGCGGTCGGCTTCGGCATCTCCACCGCCGAGCACGCCCGCCAGGTGGCCGAGATCGCGGACGGTGTGATCGTGGGCAGCAGAGTGGTGCGCGCCGCGGGCGAGGGCGGCCCGGACGCCGTTGCCGAGGTGGTGGCCGAGCTGGCCGCGGTCCTGTAAAGCCGCCGGAACGGGCGGTAATGTGGCCCGATGGCAACAACTACCAGACGTAGGACGAAGGCAAAGGTCACCGAGGAGCACGCGCTCAGCTACTTCGAGGCGGTGTCGCGGCGCGACGTCGACGCGATGGTCGCCCACATGGATGACGGCGTGATCGAGGACATCACGCCGGTCGGGATCCTGCGCGGCACGGGCGAGGTGCGCGACTTCTTCGATGAGCTGTTCGCGGCCTTCCCGGACTTCGAGTTCACGGTCGAGCAGTGCATGACGAACGCCAACCTGGCGACGGTGCAGTGGCGCGCCATCGGCACCTTCCGAGGGGAGCCCTTCCAGGGCGTCGAGCCCACGGGCCGGCGCGTCGAGGTCCGCGGCTGCGACTGCCTCGAGGTCGAGGACGGGCGCATCACGCGCAACACCTCGTACTACGACGGCGCGGCGTTCGCCCGCGGGCTCGGGCTGCTGCCGCAGACCGGTTCCGGCGGGGAGAAGGCGATGCTGGCGGCGTTCAACGCGGTCACGAAGGTGCGCAGCCGCTTCGCGTCCCCGCCGCCCCGCTGATCCGCCCGAGACGCTAACCTGCCGGGCCGCGCATGGGTCTGCTCATCGCATTCACCTTCGGGCTGGCGTTCTGGATCGTCGGCTTCGCCCTGAGCTGGGGCCGAAGCCCCGTCGACCCGTTCCTCGTCACCGTGCTGATCCTCGTCGTCGCGATCACCGTGCGCGCCGTCAAGCCGTTCATCCGGCACCTGACGGGCCGCGAGAGCTAGCAACTCAGCCGAAGAACGCCTCGGCCGTTTCGTACTCGTCAGGCGGCACGGTCTTCAGCTCGGCAACCGCCTCGCTGAGCGGCACGAGCACGATCTTCGTCCCGCGCAGCGCGGGCATCATGCCCCAGCCTCCGTTCGACGCGGCGTCGATGGCAGCCACGCCCAGCCGCGTGGCGAGCACACGATCGAAGGCCGTCGGCGTGCCGCCGCGCTGGATATGGCCGAGCACCGTGGCGCGCGACTCGAAGCCCGTGCGCTCCTCGATCTCGCGCTCGAGCAGCTGGCCGATGCCGCCGAGGCGCGCGTGGCCGAACTCGTCGGTGCCCGCGCTCACCAGCTCGAGCGTGCCCGCTACCGGGGTCGCGCCCTCGGCCGCCACGACGATCGAGAAGTAGCGCCCGCGCGCGTGCCGGCGGCGAATCAGCCGGCACACCTCGTCGATGTCGAACGGCCGCTCCGGGATAAGGATCACGTCCGCACCGCCTGCCAGGCCCGAGTGCAGCGCGATCCAGCCCGCGTGCCGGCCCATCACCTCCACGATCATGATCCGGTGGTGGCTCTCGGCGGTGGTGTGCAGGCGGTCGATCGCCTCGGTGGCCACCTGTAGCGCGGTGTCGAAGCCAAAGGTGACGTCGGTGGCGCCGAGGTCGTTGTCGATCGTCTTCGGCACGCCGATCACATTCAGGCCCATCTCGCTCAGCCGGGCGGCCGCGCCCAGCGTGTCCTCGCCCCCGATCGCGATCAGGCCGTCGAGGTGCAGCCCGCGCAGGTTCTCGCGGATTCGCTCAGGTCCGCCGTCGTGCTTGAAGGGATTTGTGCGTGACGAGCCGAGGATCGTGCCCCCGCGCGGGAGGATGCCGCGGGTGGACTCGATGGTGAGCTCGCTGTACGCGTTCTCGAGCGGTCCGCGCCACCCGTCACGGAAGCCGACGATCGCATGTCCGTAGCGATCGATGCCCTTGCGCACGATGGCGCGGATCACCGCGTTCAGTCCTGGGCAGTCGCCGCCGCCTGTCAGCACGCCGATCCGCATCGCGTGGAACATACAGATGAGGCCAACAAAGGCTTAACGCAAAGTCGCTCGCAGCCCAATTCCAATCATCCATAGGTGCTTTAGGATGCTCCCCGGTTGGAGCTCGTTTTCTCTTAGAGGAGGGAAATTTTCGTGCGAGGACGTAGGTTGGCCGTATCCAGCATGCTCGTCGCTGGTCTGGCCGTAGGCGTGGCAGCCTGCGGTGGCGGAGGTGGTGGCGGAAGTTCCACTGCCGCGAGCAGCAGCGGAGGCAAGACACTCACCATCTACTCGAGCCTGCCCCTGCAGGGCGCATCCAAGACCAACTCGGACGCGCTCGTCAATGGCATCCAGCTTGCGCTTCAGCAAGCGGGGAACAAGGCGGGCCAGTTCACAATCAAGTACCAGTCGCTCGACGATTCGACGGCGCAGGCTGGCAAGTGGGATCCCGGCCAGACGTCCTCGGACGCCCGCAAGGCGGCTCAGGACAAGTCGACGATCCTGTACATCGGTGAGTTCAACTCGGGTGCGAGCGCGATCTCGATCCCGATTCTGAACCGCGCCGGGATCGGGCAGATCAGCCCGGCCAACACGGCGGTTGGTCTGACGTCGAACGCCGCGGGTGCGTCCCCCGGCGAGCCGCAGAAGTACTACCCGACCGGCAAGCGCACCTACGTGCGTGTCGTGCCGAAGGACACGGTCCAGGGCGCGGCGGTCGCGACCGTGATGAAGAGCGACGGTTGTACGAAGCCCTACATCCTCAACGACAAAGAGGTGTACGGACAGGGTCTCGCGACCAACGCGACTGACTCGCTGAAGGCCGCGGGCATCCCGCCGCTCGGCAACGACGGCTGGGACTCGAAGGCGGCTAACTACCGCTCGGTCGCGTCCAAGCTCGCCGGCAAGGGCGTGGATTGCGTGCTCATGAGCGGCATCGTCGACAACAACGGCGTGCAGCTCACGAAGGACCTGGCGGCCGGAATCCCGAACGCCAAGCTGTACGCGCCGGACGGCTTCTGCGAGTCCGGTTGGGTGAGCCCGAAGGAGGGCGGCGTCCCGACCAGCCTCGACAGCAAGCTGCAGTGCACGGTGGCCACGCTGTCGCCCGACAGCTACCCGCCTGACGGGAAGAAGTTCTTCCAGCAGTACGAGGCCAAGTACGGGAAGGGCAACACCAACCCGTACGCGATCTACGGGTACGCGGCGATGGGCCTCGCCCTCGACGCGATCAAGCGCGCCGGGGCGCAGGGCAACGATCGCCAGGCCGTCATCAACCAGCTGTTCGCGACCAAGAACCTGCCCAGCGTTCTCGGTACCTACAGCATCAACAAGGATGGCGACACCTCGGTGACCGATTACGGTCTCTACAAGGTGCAAAACGGCCAGATCGTCTTCGACAAGGTGATCAAGCCGTCCGCGTAGCAAGCAGCGGTTGTGCCGGGGGAGCGGGTCATTTTTCAACTTGACCCGCTCCCCCGACTTTCACTTAGACTCGGTCGGAGAGGGGCTTGGAAGCCGCGACAATTCCCGCGAGGGGCACCAAGGCATCGCCGTTGAGGGCGGTTGAGCGCTTTTTCTCCCGTTACGGGCTGATCATCGCGCTGCTCGCCCTGCCGGTCGGCTACGCCGTGAGCGACCTCGCGGGCGGCCACGGCCTCGCGCACATCATCGAGAACCTGAAGGACGGGGTCTCGAACGGCGCGATCTGGGCCCTCGTGGCGATCGGCTACACGCTCGTCTACGGCATCATCGAGCTGATCAACTTCGCCCATGGCGACGTCTTCATGATCGGCTCGTTCGTGTCCTTCGGGATGTGGGGCACGCTGGGGGTCACGCTCTCCACGGGCACGCTCGGCGTGGTCGGCGGCCTGATCGTGGCCGGCCTGATCGCGATGATCGCGTGCGGCGCGCTCAACGTGATGATCGAACGCGTGGCCTATAGGCCGTTGCGCGGCGCGCCAAAGCTCGCGCCGCTGATTACGGCGGTGGGCTTCTCGTTCATCCTCCAGAACGTCGGCCTCGAATGGCTCGGCGGGTCGCAGCACGGCGTCGACGACCTGGTCAACGCCCAGCACATTCTGTGGAACATCGGCGGCGTCCACATCATCAACGCGGACGTGCTCGCCATCGGCGTCACGGTGCCGCTCGTCTTCGTACTCGTCGCGTTCGTCAAGAACAGCCGGCTCGGCAAGGCGATGCGAGCCACCGCGCAGGACCCGGAGGCGGCGCGGCTGATGGGCATCAACGTGGACACCACGATCTCGCTCACGTTCCTGCTCGGCGGCCTGATGGCCGGCGCGGCCGGGCTGATCTACGCGCTCTACAACACCACGATCCGCTTCGACCAGGGCTTCGAGGCCGGCCTGATCGCCTTCACAGCTGCGGTGATGGGCGGCATCGGCAACCTCCAGGGCGCGGTGCTCGGCGGCGTGATCATCGGCTGCATCCAGCAGATCTCAGACGATCGGATCAACTCCACCTGGACCCCGGCGATCGTGTTCGCGTACCTGATCCTGATCATGGTCTTCCGGCCGCAGGGCCTGCTCGGCGAGGAGACTCGGGAGGCCGGATGAACGACATTCGCCAGTTCTTCCGCTCGCTGTCCGAAACGTGGGACGGATTGCCGCTCAACGTCAAGCGCGGCGTTGCCGTGGCCGGCCTCGTGTTCCTCATCGTCCTGCCCTTCTTCTTCACGGCCGGCGGCGACTTCATCGACAACGCCACCAGGGCGCTCGCCTATTCGGTCATGGCGCTCGGCCTCAACATCGTCGTCGGCTTCGCGGGACTGCTCGACCTCGGCTACGTCGCCTTCTACGCGCTGGGGGCGTTCACGATCGGCTGGTTCGGCTCGGGCTTCTACGCCCAGGTCAACCACGGCAAGGGCGTCCACGTCGGCGTGAGCGGCGTGGTGGGCACCCTCCCCGGAATCCACCTCAACTTCCTGCTGGTGCTCGTGGCGGCGGTGATCGTTTGTGCGATCTTCGGCGTGCTCATCGGCTTACCGACGCTGCGGCTGCGCGGCGACTACATCGCGATCGTCACGCTGGCGTTCGGCGAGATCATCGGCCGCGTCGCGGTCAACGGCGACTCGCTCAAGCCCTTCGGCTACGCGGTCACCGCCGGCCGCCAGGGCATCACCCCGATCGACTCACCGGACCTGCCGGGGCTCTCCGAGTTCGGCCCGCTCAACCTCAGACCGTGGTACTGGACCGCGCTCGGCATGGCGCTGCTCGTGCTGTTCGTCAACTTCCGACTGCGCGACTCGCGGCTCGGCCGCGCGTGGATCGCCGTGCGTGAGGACGAGGTGGCGGCCGCCAGCATGGGCGTGCCGCTGGTGCGCACCAAGCTGCTCGCGTACGCCACCGGCGCGGCCTTCGGCGGCATGGCCGGCGCGTTTTTCGCCGCCTATTTCAACACCGTCAACGCCGACCAGTTCGAGTTCTCGTTCTCGATCTTCATTCTGGCGATGATCATCCTGGGCGGGCTCGGCAGCATCTGGGGCGTCGTGCTCGGCGCGATCGTCCTGTCGTACATCAACACCTACTTCATTCCCGGCCCGCTCAAGTCGCTGCCCCACACGTTCGGGCTCAACTTCGACCTCACCGATCTGAGCTTCGGGATCTTCGGCTTCCTGCTCGTGATCATGATGGTGCTGAGACCCGAGGGCCTTCTCCCCGAGCGCCGGCGCAAGCTGGAGCTCACCGAGGGCATCGGCACGGGTGACGTCGATCTGCCGCTGGAGGTGACAGCGCCATGAGCGAGACCGCGCCGCAGGCCGCGCCGAGCGCCGCTCAGGACGGGCCGCCGGCGGCCGCCGACGGACAGGGCAACGGGAGCATTCTCGAGACGGCCGGCGTGTCGAAGATCTTCGGCGGCCTCGTGGCCGTGGACGACGTCACCTTCTCGGTGCCGCGCCGCTCGATCGTCTCGATCATCGGGCCCAACGGCGCGGGCAAGACGACCTTCTTCAACATGCTCACCGGCCTCTACAAGCCGAGCACCGGCTGGATCACCTTCGAGGGCAACAACATCACCCGCGCGCGGCCCGACCGCATTCTCTCCGCCGGAATGGCGCGCACCTTCCAGAACATCCGCCTGTTCGCGACGATGACCGCCCTCGAGAACGTGATGGTGGGGGAGCACGCGCGCATGGAGGCGGGGCTGTTCGGCTCGATCCTGCGGCTGCCGGGTGTGCGCCGCGAGGAGAAGGTCGCGCGCGAGAAGGCGGCCGAGCTGCTCGAGTTCGTCGGGCTGCGGAAGAGCCAGTTCGACCAGATGTCGATCAACCTCCCCTACGGCGACCAGCGGCGTGTGGAGATCGCCCGCGCGCTCGCGTCGGACCCGAAGATGCTCCTGCTCGACGAGCCGACGGCCGGCATGAATCCCAACGAGTCGGAGAGCCTGCGCGCGTTCATGCAGACGCTGCGCGACCAGCTCGGACTCACGATCCTGCTGATCGAGCACGACATGAAGGTCGTCATGAACGTGTCCGAGTACATCACGGTGCTCGACCACGGCGAGAAGATCGCGGAGGGCAAGCCACAGGACGTGCGCAGCAACCCGCGCGTCGTCGAGGCGTACCTCGGAAAGCAGACAGGGGAATAGCGGTGGCCCTGCTCGAGGTCCACGACCTGCACACCTACTACGGCAACATCGCCGCGCTCAAGGGCATCTCGCTCGACGTTAACGACGGCGAGATCGTCACGTTGATCGGCTCGAACGGCGCCGGCAAGTCCACCACGCTGCGCTCGATCTCGGGGCTCACGCCGCCGCGCGAGGGCACGATCAAGTTCGACGGCGAGGAGATCGGCGAGACGCCGCCGCAGGAGATCGTGCGGCTAGGTATCTCGCAGGCCCCCGAGGGCCGCCGCTGCTTCGCGCGCATGACCGTGCGCGAGAACCTCGAGCTCGGCGCGTACCTGCGGCGCGACGAGCGCATCAGCGGCGACCTCGAGCGCGTCTACGACCTCTTCCCGCGACTCAAGGAGCGCGAGAAGCAGAAGGCGGGCACGATGTCCGGCGGCGAGCAGCAAATGCTCGCTATCGGGCGCGCGCTCATGTCCAACCCGCGTCTGCTCCTGCTTGATGAGCCGGCGATGGGGCTCGCGCCCGTTCTGGTCGAGCGCATCTACGAGACGATCGCCGAGATCAACCGCCAGGGCACCACGATCCTGCTCGTCGAGCAGAACGCCAACTTCGCGCTGGATGTCTCCAAGCGCGGCTACGTGCTCGAGACGGGCACCGTGGCGCTCACGGACGACTCGCAGGCGCTGCGAGAGAACCCCGAGGTTCAGAGGGCATACCTGGGCGCATGACCGTCGTATTCGCACTGCTCGGGGCGAAGGCCCTCTGGCTCACCTACATCTGGCTCGCGTCGGCGATCATCGCCTCGTGGTTGTCGGCCCGGAAGGGCTACGGCGAGAAGCCGGGGCTCGCCACCGGCCTGCTGCTCACCGCGCTCGCGATCGTGATCTGGCTGGTGTGGCCCGCCCGTGAGGACTCGCGCTGGAAGGTGCAGGGCCCGATTCCGCGCCGCGGCGCCCAGACCGTGGCCCAGGCGCGCGCCGAACGCGAACAGCAGCGCAAGTCGGACACCTGAGCCGTGGGCACCGCGCTCTTGATCCTGGCTGAGATCCTCGTCTGGGGCATCGTGCTCGTCGGCATCGGGGCCCTGATCGAGACCGCCTGGGCCCGGCTCCGGCGCGGCGCCGGCCGCAAGACGCTGAAGGACTGAGGCCCGCGCCTGCCGGGCATGCTGATCTGGGACCTCGAGTTGAGCTGAGCCGCTCAGAACTTCGACTCGAACAGCTCGATCGCGTTGCCGGACGGGTCCTCGAGCAGCGCCTGATCGCCGCCGACGCCGACGAGGATGTCGCTGCGGAAGCTGGCGCCCGCGGCCTTGAGCCGGTCGACCTCCGCCGCCAGGTCCGACACCTCGATCTGGAAGCGGTTCCAGCCACCGGGCGCCGGCGTCTGCCCGTCGGCGAGGACCTGGCCGCCGCCGCCCTGCCCGCTCGGCGCGCTCAGCAGCAGCCGCAGGTCGCCGCGCCCGAGCATCGCGAACATCGGCGCGGGGTGCATCACGACCTCGAAGCCGAGCAGCTCGGTGTAGAAGGCGATCGCGGCGTCGACGTCGTCGACGATGTAGCGGACGCTGACCGGAGCCATCGGGCCGCGAACTCTAACGGGCGGCCTACGAGCGAGCGGGTTCGGCGGCGCCCCAGATCCCGGGTCCCCGGCGGTGCTCGTAGATCAGGGACGTCTCAGCGTGCGCCACGGCCGGATGCGTGGCCAGGTGGTCCACCACGAAATCGCGCAGGTCGTGCATGTCCGCGCTCGCGACCCAGAGGAGATAGTCGGTCACGCCGGTCATGTGGAACACCGACAGCACGCCCGGCAGTTCCCTCACATAGGTCGTGAAGGCGTCGATCTGCTCGCGTGCGTGGACAGTCAGGCGCACGGCGATGATCGCCTGGAGCGGACGCCCCAGGGCGGCCAGGTCGATCTCGGCGTGGAAGCCGAGCAGCACGCCCCGCTCGCGCAACGCGTTGACGCGCGCGAGGCACGTGGACGGCGCGATTCCGACCTTTTCGGCCAGCCGGTTGTTCGGCACGCGCGCGTCGTCGGAAAGCGCTTCCAGAATTGCGAGGTCTGTGGTGTCGAGATTGTTCGGCATGGGAAGGCAGGGGGCCAAGCGTACAGAATTGCAGAGTGCAGAAGTGCAGAAGTGCAGAATATTATTCGGCTGGTTGATGGTCGGTCCGAACGACTGTCAGACTTCGTGCCATGCGCGCGCTTACGGACACCACCACGGCTGATATCAAGGACACGATCTTGGAGGCGATCGGCGGCACGCCGCTCGTGCGCCTAAGCAGACTGGGGACCGGACTGCGGCCTCAGCTCGTGGCGAAGGTCGAGGCGCTCAACCCGGGCGGCTCGATCAAGGATCGTGTCGCGCTGGCGCTGATCGAGGCGGCCGAGCGCGACGGCCGGCTGAAGCCCGGCGGCACGATCGTCGAGCCCACCTCGGGCAACACCGGCACCGGGCTGGCGATCGCGGCGCGGCTCAAGGGCTACCGCGTGATCGCGGTCATGCCGGACAAGATGTCCAAGGAGAAGATCGACCTGCTGCGCGCGTACGGCGCTGAGGTGGTCGTGGCTCCCACCGACGTTGCGCCCGAGTCTCCGCAGTCGTACTACCGCGTCGCGGACCGGCTCGCCGAGGAGATCCCCGGCGCCTTCCAGCCCAACCAATACTTCAACCCCGCCAACCCCGAGGCGCACTACAGGAGCACCGGTCCCGAGCTCTGGGAGCAGAGCGGCGGCGCCATCACGCACCTCGTCGTCGGTGTAGGCACGGGCGGCACGATCACCGGCACCGGCCGCTACCTGAAGGAGCGCAACCCGGCGATCCAGGTGATCGGCGCCGACCCCGTGGGCTCGATCTACTCGAACGACGAGGTCAGGCCCTACCTGATCGAAGGGGTCGGCGAGGACTTCTGGCCGGGCACCTTCGACCCGCAGGTGGTGGACCGCTACGTGACCGTGTCCGACCGCGACGCCTTCCTCACCACGCGCAGGCTGGCGACGGAGGAGGGCCTGCTCGTGGGCGGCTCCAGCGGCATGGCGGTGTGGGCGGCGCTCCAGGTCGCCCGGGAGATCGACGACCCGGAGGCGATGGTGGCCGTGATCCTGCCGGACGGCGGGCGCAGCTACCTCTCGAAGGTCTTCAACGACGCCTGGATGACGCAGTATGGGCTGCTCGAGCGCACGCGCGAACTGACCGTCGGCGAGGTGCTCGCGCGCAAGCGCAAGGGCGGCGAGGTACCGCCGCTCGTCAGCGTGCGCGCGCACGACAAGGTGCGCGACGCGGTGGCGCTGTTGCACGAGCACCGCGTCTCGCAGCTGCCGGTGGTGAGCGGCCACGACGAGCACGCGATCATCGGCTCGGTGGGCGAGCGCGGGCTGTTGGCACACGCCGTCGCGGATCCGGCGCTGCTCGGCGCCGCAGTGGTGGACGTCATGGAGCCGCCGTTCCCGGCGATCTCGGCCGACGACTCGGCCACCGACGCCGTCACGCTGCTCGCCGGCGAGCGCCAGGCGCTGATGGTCATGGTGGACGGCCGGCCCGCGGGCATCCTCACGCGCGCGGACCTGCTAGAAGCCCTCGCCAGATGACGCAGTTCGCCACGCGCGCGGTGCACGCGGGGCTCGAGCCGGATCCCTCGTACGGCTCGGTGATCCCGCCGATCCACCAGACCTCCACCTACGCGCAGCGTGCGCCCGGCGAGTTCGTCGAGGACTTCGACTACGCGCGCTCGGCAAACCCCACGCGCGCCGCTCTCGAGCGAGCAATCGGGGAGTTGGAGGGCGGGCTCGGCAGTGCCTTCGCCAGCGGGATGTCGGCCAGCCACGCGCTGCTCACCGCCGCCACCGCGGCGGGCGCCCACGTCGTGCTGCCCGGCGACCTCTACGGAGGCACCTACCGGCTCGTGGACAAGGTGCTGTCGCGCTTCGGCCTCGAGTACGACCTGGTGGATCAGACCGAGCCGGAGGCGGTGCGATCCGCGCTCCGACCCGAGACGCGCCTGATCTGGGTCGAGACTCCCACCAACCCGCTCCTGAACATCGTCGACATCGCCGCCATCGTGGCCCTGTCGGGCGACGCGCTCGTGGTGGTGGACAACACCTTTGCGACACCGGCGGTGCAGCGGCCGCTCGAGCTCGGCGCCGACGCCGTGGTGCACTCCACCACCAAGTATCTCGGCGGGCACACCGACACCGTCGGTGGCGCCGTGGTGGTGCGCGATCCGGAGCTGCACGAGCGCGTGCGCTTCGTCCAGAACGCGGTGGGCGCCGTGCCGGGGCCGCTCGACTGCTTCCTGGTGCACCGCGGGCTGCGGACCCTCCATCTGCGCGTGGCGGCGCACACCGAGAACGCGCGTGCCGTGAGCGATTTCCTGCGCGAGCAGTCCGGAGTGAGCGACGTGCGCTGGCCGGGCTTCGGCGGCATGGTGTCGTTCCGCCACCCCGAGGCGACCCGTATCGCCTCGGCCACCCGGCTGTTCACGCTGGCCGAGTCGCTCGGCGGCGTGGAGTCGCTGATCGAGGTCCCGCAGGCGATGACGCACCAGTCCGTCGAGGACTCGGCGGCGGCGGTGCCGGCTGACCTCGTTCGCCTCTCCTGCGGCGTGGAGGCGGCCGAGGATCTGGTCGACGACCTGCGCCAGGCCCTCGGCTAGCGCTGCAGGAAGCGGACGAGCGAGCGGCGGGCGATCGGGTCCTTCGCGCGCAGCTGCACGGAGTGGCCCGCGCCGGGCACCACCACGAGCCTCCCGTCCGGCGCGCGGCGCGCCTCCTCCCGAGCCCAGGCGAGCGGGGTGGACAGGTCGCGGTCGCCCGCCAGCAGCAGCACGGGGACGTCTGGGAGCTCGCGAGGGACGGCCGGCGGCCTCAGGGGCAATGGCGGCCAGTTCTCGCACGTGATCAGCTCGCCGTTGCTTGTCGCCGTGGCTTTGTCGAAGGGCGCCACCGTTGCCGGAGTGAGCCGTGCCGCCGCCCGCGCGATCGCGGCCCGGCGCGCCGCGATCGGCACGCTCGGGCCGCCCCACGGCTGCGGGTAGTCCGCGCACAGGGTGCTGTCGTGCAGTCCCACGCTGAGGAACGCCGCCGGCAACCGGTCGCCGCGACGCGTCCCGGCCATCAGCCGCTCGAGCCGCGCGGGGTCGCCCGCCCGCGCGGCGGCGAGGGCGCCCGGCACGCCCTGGTAGTCCGGGTCGCCAATGCTCAGCGTTACCAGCGAGTCGAGCAACGCCGGGCCGTTGTGGTAGCGGCGCACGACGGCGGCGAGGTCGCTCACCGGGTCCGTGCCGCAATGGGTCGCGCGGCAGGCCGCGCGCAGCACGCGCGGCACGGCGTGGATCGTCTCGAGCTGGAACGGCTCGATGCGGTCGTGCGGCACCACCGAGTCGAGCACCAGGCGACCTACGCGGTCCGGATAGCGCAGCGCGTAGCGCTCGGCGACGAACGTGCCATAGGACACGCCGTCGAGCGTCCAGCGCCGGACGCCGAGCGCGCCACGTAGCGAGTCGAGGTCGGCGAGCGTGTCGGCCGTCGTGTAGAAGCGCCGTCGCGGGCCGATGCTCGCCGCGCAACTGCGCAGGGCGCCGAGCGGCGGCACGGCCAGGTCGGACGCTCCGACGGCCCGCTGGAGCGCCGGACAGCTGAGCGCCCCGTCGCCCGTGCCGCGCTGGTCGAGCATCACTACCCGATAGCCCTTCACGGCGTTGCCCAGCTTGCCCAGGATCGCGGGGATGAACAGGGCGCCCGACTCGCCCGGCCCGCCAGTGAGGAAGAGCGCGACGCCGCGCGGCGCGTGGGCCGGCCCCGCCAGCGCGACCCGCAGCTTCAGGCTGCCTCGCACGCGGCCTTTGTGGTCGAGCGGCACGGTGAGGATCGCGCAGTCGATGCCCTTCAGCTTGGGGTGGCAGCTCGTGGCGCTGAGCCGCGCCACGGCGGGGGCCGCCGCCTGCTGCTTGTGGTGATGGCCGCTGCAGCCGGCCAGTAGGGCGGTGAGCGCGAGCGTTACGGCCACGCGCCTCACGCGCACCGCCTAGGACGCGACCGCCGCTCGCAGCGCCGGCTCGAGCTCCGGCCTGCGGAACTGATAGCCGAGCTCCTCGAGCCGCTTCGGGATCACGCGCGCGCCCGTGGTCACGATCGTCGCCATCTCGCCGTAGAGCAGCTTCACGGCCAGCGCGGGGACCGGGGCGAAGGCCGGGCGGTGGAGGACGCGGCCGAGGGCCTTCGACAGCTCCTTGTTCGTCACGGGCTCGGGCGCGGTGATGTTGATCGGGCCGCTCACGCGCTCGTCGTCCTCGAGACAGAAGAGCATCGCACCCACCACGTCGTCGAGGTGGACCCAGGGCACGTACTGCCTGCCGCCGGCCACCGGGCCGCCGACGCCAAGCTTGAACGGCGGCAGCATCTTGTCGAGCGCGCCGCCGCCCTGGGCCAGCACGACGCCGGTGCGCGTGAGCGCGACGCGCATGCCCAGCTCCTCGGCCTTGCGCGCCTCGGCCTCCCAGATGACGACGATGTCGGCGAGGAAGTCGCCGGTGGCGGCGGGGGCGGACTCGTCGAGCCGCTCGTCCCCGTGAGCGCCGTACCAGCCGATCGCCGACTGCGAGACGAGCGCGCGCGGGCGCGGCTCCTCCAGCGCGCGCAGGCCGGCCACCAGGTTGCGGGTGCCGAGCTCGCGCGACTCGCGAATGCGCCGCTTGGCGTCGTTCGTCCAGCGCTGCGCGATTGGCTCGCCCGCCAGGTGCACGACCGCGTCGCGCCCCGCGAGCGCCTCGGCCGGCGCGGGCTCGCCGGTCGGATCGGACCAGCGCACCGCCTCGACGGCGCCGAGCTTCTGAGCCGCCCGTGACGGGTCGCGCGTCAGGACCGTCACCTCGTCGCCACGGGCTTGGAGCTCGCGCACGAGCGCGCCGCCGATCAGCCCAGTCGCGCCGGTGACGGCTACACGCACGGGGCGGCTACGCCCCCACCTGCGCGGAGCGCGCCGCGCCGCTGCGCTCGGCCTCGCGCGCCACCGCGCTCGCAACGCACGAGCTCACGTAGCCGTTGAACACGCTCGGGATGATGTAGTCCTCGGACAGCTCGTCGTCGGTCACCACGTCGGCGATCCCGTGGGCCGCCGCGATCTTCATCTCCTCGGTGATCCGCCGGGCACGCACGTCGAGGGCGCCGCGGAAGATGCCGGGGAAGGCGAGCACGTTGTTGATCTGGTTCGGGTAGTCCGAGCGGCCGGTGGCCATCACGCGCACGTAGGGTGCCGCCTCCTCCGGGTTCACCTCGGGATCGGGGTTGGCCATCGCGAAGACGAACGGGTCGGGGTTCATGCGGCGCAGGTCGCGCGCCGTGATGATGCCGGGCCCCGACAGGCCGATGAACAGGTCGGCGCCCTCGAGCACCCGGGCGGGCAGGCCGGAGCGCTGCTCGCCGTTCGTGTTCTCGGCGAGCCAGGTCTTGGGCACGTTCATCGTGCCGTCCTCGTAGTCCGGGCGGCCGCTGTGGATCGCGCCGTGACGGTCGCAGGCCACGATCGTCTGCACGCCGGAGTTCATGAGGATCTTGGCCACGGCCACCCCCGCGGCACCCGCGCCCACCATCACCACACTGAGGTCCTCGAGCCGGCGACCGGTGAGGCGGCACGAGTTGAGCAGCGCGGCCAGCACCACGATCGCCGTGCCGTGCTGGTCGTCGTGGAAGACGGGGATGTCGAGCTCCTCGATCAGCCGGTTCTCGATCTCGAAGCAGCGCGGCGACGCAATGTCCTCGAGGTTTATGCCGCCGAAGGTGGGCGCGAGGAGCTTGACCGCCTGCACGATCTCGTCGGGGTCCTTGGTGTCGAGACAGATCGGGAAGGCGTCGACGTCGGCGAACTCCTTGAACAGCATTGCCTTGCCCTCCATCACGGGCATGGCCGCGCGCGGGCCGATGTCGCCTAGGCCGAGCACGGCGCTGCCGTCGGAGACAACGGCCACGGTGTTCGAGCGGATCGTGTACTCGAATGCCTTCTCCGGCTCCTCGTAGATCGCCATGCAGACGCGGCCGACGCCGGGCGTGTAGGCCATCGAGAGGTCGTCGCGGGTGGCGATCGGCGCCTTCAGCCCGGTGTGGAGCTTGCCGCCGCGGTGGAGCTCGAAGGTGCGGTCCGTCACCTCGATCAGCGAGCAGCCCTCGACCTCCTCGACGGCCGCGATGATCACCTCCGAGTGCTCCTGGTTCGAGCACATCACGGTGATCTCGCGGATCGCCTTCACCTCGCCGGTCTCGACCGTGTCGATCGCGCCGATCGAGCCGCCGGCGGCGCCGATCGCGGAAGCGACCATGCCGAGCTGACCCGGTCGGCGGTCAAGCTCGACCCGGAGCGTCAGCGAAAACTGTGCGCTCGGCCTTACTGCCATGACTCCTCAGAAGACGTGTTTTCGGCCGTCGGCGGGGCCACGCCACCGACCCCACGAGGGTCGCCCATCATATAGAGAGGCCCCAATTGCAGGGGATACTTGGGGGGCCGCGCCCGTTCATAAGATCCACGGGTGGCCGACAACGGACGCGAGCTCTTTCTGATCGACGGCAACAGCCTGGCCTACCGGGCCTTCTTCGCCCTGCCGGAGACGATCGCCACCTCGCGCGGCGTGCCCACCAACGCGATCTTCGGCTTCGCCTCCATGCTCGTGAAGGTGCTCACCGAGTACGGGGTCAACCCGACGCTCGTCTGCTGGGACGCGGGCATGTCCGGCCGCGAGACGGCCTATGAGGAGTACAAGGCCGAGCGCCGCAAGCGCCCCGACCTGCTCCAGGAGCAGTGGCCGCACCTGCACCCGCTCGTCGAGGCCTTCGGCTACACGAACGTGCGCGTGGACGGCTACGAGGCCGACGACGTGATGGCCACCCTGGCGCTCCAGGCGAGGGAGAAGAGGATCCCGGTGATGATGGTCACCGGCGACCGCGACATGTTCCAGCTGATCGAGCCGGGCGTGCGCGTGATGGCCACGAGCCGCGGCATCACCGAGACCAAGATCTACGACACGCAGGCCGTGGTGGACCGCTACGGCATCCCACCGGACCTGATCCCCGACTTCTACGGTCTCAAGGGCGACACGAGCGACAACATCCCCGGCGTTCCCGGCATCGGCGACAAGACGGCCGCGCAGCTGCTCCAGGAGTTCGGGACGCTCGAAGGCGTGCTCGGCAACATCGAGAAGGTCTCGGGCGCCAAGCGCAAGGAGAACCTGGAGAACCACGCCGAGGACGCGCGCGTGTCGAAGCAGCTCGCCACCGCCATCCGCGACGTGCCGGTGGACATCGACATCGAGCACCTCGTCGGCCAGGAACCGGACCGCTCGACGCTGCGCGAGTTCTTCCGCGAGTTCGAGCTGCGCGACCCGTTGCGGCGGCTCGAGGAGGCGCTCGGCGGGGAGGAGGCGGCGGCGCCGCGACAGCGCGCAGTCGAGGAGCTGGAGGCCACGGCGGTGGAGATTCCGGCCGTCGACCTGGGGCGCGTGGAGGGCAAGCACGCCACGCTCGCCGCCGAGCGCCCCCTAGACGACGACGGCGTGCCGCACGGCCCGCTGCGCTTCGCGGCCTACGCCGGCGGCGACGAGGTGATGGTCGGGGATGCTGAGACGCTGGCCGCGCTGACGCTGGCCTGGGGCGAGCGCCCGCTGGTCGCGCACGACTGGAAGTCGCTCGCGTCGGGCGAGGGGCAGTGCGACACGCCACCGCTCGAGCACGACACCATGGTGGCCGCCTACCTGATCGATCCGGCGCGGCGGAAGTACCCGCTGCCCGAGCTGCTCGAGGATGAGGGCATCAGCGCTGTGATCAATGGCGCCAACGGACTGGCGGAGCGCGCCGTCTGCACACGCGCGCTGGCCGAGCGCCAGCTCGCGCGCATCGAGCAGCAGGGTCTCACCAAGCTCCTGCACGAGGTCGAGATGCCACTCGTGGAGGTGCTGATCGACATGGAGCGCGCGGGCGTCAAGCTCGACACCGACCGCTTGGCACAGATCAACGAGGGCTTCGCCGAGCGCATCGACACGCTCGAATCCGAGATCTGGGAGCTCGCGGGGGAGGAGTTCACGATCGGCTCGCCCCAGCAGCTCGGCCACATCCTGTTCGAGCAACTTGGCCTGTCGAAGAAGCGACGCGGCAAGACCGGCTTCTCCACGGACGCCCGCGTGCTGGCCGCCATCCGCGACGAGCACCCGATCATCGCCAAGATCGAGCAGTGGCGCGAGCTCACCAAGCTCAAGAGCACCTACCTCGACGCGCTGCCCGAGCTGATCAGCGACGACGACGGGCGCCTGCACACCACCTTCAACCAGACCGCCACCACCACGGGCCGGCTGTCGAGCACAAACCCCAACCTGCAGAACATCCCGATCCGCAGCGAGGAGGGCCGCGAGATCCGCGCCTGCTTCGTGGCCGAGCCTGGGAGCAAGCTGATCTCGGCGGACTACTCGCAGATCGAGCTCCGGGTGCTCGCCCACATCGCCGACGAACCAGCGCTGCAGGAGATCTTCAAGCGGGGCGAGGACATCCACGCCGCCACCGCCGGGGAGATGTTCGGCCTGCCGCCCGAAGAGGTCGACCACGGCACCCGCTCCAAGGCCAAGATGATCAATTTCGGGATCGTCTACGGGCTGTCCGCCTACGGGCTCGCCGACCGTCTCAACATCCCGCAGGACGAGGCGGCCGAATTCATCGAGCGCTACCTCAACCGCTTCCCGAAGGTGCAGGAGTTCATCACCCGCACGATCACGAGCGCTACCGACGACGGCTACGTCACCACGCTGTTCGGGCGCATGCGGCGCATACCGGAGCTGCGAGCGCGACAGCGCCAGACACGGCTGCTCGGCGAGCGGCTGGCGGTCAACACCGTGATCCAGGGCACCGCCGCCGACATCATCAAGGTCGCGATGGTGCGCTGCTGGAAGGCGCTCCGCGACGCCGGCCTGTCCACGCGGCTCGTGCTGCAGATCCACGACGAGCTGCTGTTCGAGGCGCCCGAGTCCGAGCTGGAAGCCGCCTCGAAGATCGTCCGCGACGAGATGGTGCGCGCCTTCGAGCTCGACCCGCCGGTCGGCGTGGACGTCGGCGTCGGCTCGAACTGGCTCGAGGCGAAGTAGCGCCGCCTACGCGGGCCGCGGCATCTCGAACAGCTCGGTGACGACCGCGTAGTCGCCCAGGTAGCCGCAGCGCGCGATCGGCTGCAGCGCGGCGGTGTCCACCCGCCCGTCGCGGATGAAGCGCTCGTCGAGATGCACACCAACCACCTGGCCGATCACAACGTGCCGGTCCACGGGCCGGCCATCGACGTCGCGCAGCTCGAGCGTCTGGGTCACCCGGCACTCGAGCGCGCACGGGCTCGCCGCGACCCGGGGCGGGCGCACGAGGCGCGACGGGGCCGTCTCGAGCCCGGCGTGGGCGAACTCGCTCTCGCCGCGCGGCAGCGTCGACGACGTCTCGTTCATCTGCTCGCGGAGCTCGTACGTCGAGAGGTTCCAGACGAACTCGTCGGTCTCGCCGGCGAAGCTGGCCGAGTCCTTGAGGCCGCCGCTCGAGAACGCGAGCATCGGCGGGCTGTCGCAGATGGCGTTGAAGAAGCTGTAGGGCGCGAGGTTGACCGCGCCGTCGGCGCCGATCGTCGATACCCAGCCGATCGGCCGCGGCGCCACCAGCGCCTTGAAGGGATCGTGGGGCAGCAGCTCGCGGTCGCGCAGGCTGGGCTCGTAGAAGATCACGGTCGCGGAGTTCTACACGCTCGGCTTATATTGACCCCATGTCGCCTGGCACCCGCAGCACCGCCGCCGTCGTGATGGCGATCTGCGGCGGCCTGGCCGCGCTCTACCTCTTCTTCGCGCTCGTCGGCACCGTCGACCTCGGCCGCGCCGGCACCGCGAGCCTGGTCGCGCTGCTCCTGGCAGCGGTCTGGCTCGTGGGGGTGCTGTTCCGTGCGCACACCGGACCCACGCGCGTCCAGCGGATCGACCGCGAGCGCCGCGGCTTCTAGCTCTCGCCTGGTCTGCGGGCGTGAGCGGCGACCGCGGCCCCGTGACGGTCAGGCTCGACGAGGTCGAGCGCATTCGCGTGGGCGAGTTCACCTGGCTGCCGCTGCGGCGCGCGCTGGGAGCGACCGCGTTCGG